>JALSQC010000043.1 GCA_026985625.1 Bacteroidales bacterium
AATGAAAAAAATAACATTTATAATATTAACATTATTTTTTATATCGTTTAGCTTGTTTGCTAACGATGAAAATAATAACGGCGAAACACAAAAAAACGACGAAACAAAAACAGAAAAATTTCGTCCCGAATCATTTATTTTTGAACACATTTTAAATAGTCACGAGTGGCATATACTAACCTATAACGGACACCCCATAAGCATACCATTACCGGTTATAGTATGGAGCAAATACTCGGGTTTACACATATTTATGTCGAGCAAATTTAATCACGGACACTCACAATATCAAGGATTAGAACTATGCACCGAAGGCGATAACGAAGGAAAAATAATAGAAAAAGCCCCCGATGGTTCTATTTATTTGCCAATAGACATATCAATAAGCAAAAACGTATTAGCGTTATTTATTAGCATAACTCTATTACTTTGGATTTTTATAACCGTAGCAAAAAAATACAAACAAAATCAAAACAAAGCACCTACAGGCATTCAAAACCTTATGGAGCCAATTATAATATTTATACGCGACGATGTTGCAAAACCGGCAATAGGCGAAAAAAAATACGGCAAATTTATGCCATATCTATTAACAATATTCTTTTTTATATGGCTAAATAATATGATGGGCATAATACCAATATTTCCGGGAGGATACAACCTAACAGGAAACATTACAATAACAATGGTATTAGCACTATTTACATTTGTAATAACAACAATAAACGGAAAAAAAGTATATTGGACACACATTATTAACGCACCCGGCGTTCCGTGGTGGTTAAAAATACCAATTCCTTTAATGCCAATAGTAGAAATTATGGGAGTTTTTACAAAACCATTTGTTCTTATGGTTCGGCTATTTGCCAATATGGTAGCAGGACACATTGTAGCATTAGGATTTATATCACTTATATTTATTTTTGGAGGAATGAGTATAGCCGCAGGATATGGTTTCTCCATAGTATCGGTATTCTTTGTTGTCTTTATGACTATATTAGAATTACTTGTTGCTTTTATACAAGCATACGTTTTTACATTATTATCGGCATTATATTTTGGAATGGCATTAGAAGAACATCATTAAATTATGTATTTATTAACTAAACAAATATAAACTATGTTATCATTAACAGTTATTTTACAAGCAGTTGCAAGCATGGCAATGGCAAAAATGGGAGCAGGTATCGGAGCAGGTATCGCAGCAATTGGAGCAGGTATCGGTATAGGAAATATCGGAGGTAGTGCAGTTGAAGCAATAGCACGTCAACCCGAAGCAATTGGCGATATACGTTCAAACATGATTATTGCCGCCGCTCTTGTCGAAGGTGTTGCTTTCTTTGCAATAGTTATTTGTTTACTTATTCTTTTTATCTAAGAAAAGTAAACTACACTTCCGTAATGCAGCGGTTGGCTGTATTACGGAAATTTAATTAAAAATTTATTTTATTAATTAAAAAATAATATTATGCAATTAGTTACCCCCGATTTAGGAACATTATTTTGGATGTTGTTAAGCTTTTCTATAGTATTAATACTACTTAAGAAATTTGCTTGGAAACCAATATTAAAAATGTTAAAAGACCGCGAAGATAACATCGACCACGCATTAAAATCAGCCGAAGAAACAAAAAAAGAAGTTGCAAAACTTAAAGCAGACAACGAAAAATTAATGAGAGAAACTCATATTAAAGCAGAAATAATGATTACCGAGGCAAAAGAACTTGGTAATAAAATAATCGAAGATTCTAAATTAACTGCCGAAGCCGAAGCCGATAAAATTATACGCGAAGCCGAAAAAACAATAAAAAGCGAACATCAAGCCGCAATAAACCAAATAAAAAAAGAAATAGCAGAATTTTCTATAGATATATCAGAAAAAATACTTAACGAAAAATTAAATCGTAAAGAAATACAAGAAAAATACATAAATAATTTGGTTAAAGACATTAACTTAAACTAAACTAAATGAACCATAGTAAAATCTCAAGCAGATACGCAAAAGCACTACTACTATCAGCTAAAGAAAAAAACATATTAGATACTGTCGAAAAAGATTTCTTGTTTATAGAAAAACTAATTCAACAAGTTCCCGACTTTCATTATCTAATTACAGACCCATTTATAAAAAACAAAAAAAAATACGATGCCCTTTTTTCTATTATCGGTAAAAAAGTAACAAATCTTACATTAGATTTTATAAAAATGATATTTGAAAATAAACGCGACGAATTTTTTATAGATATAGTTCGTGTATTTTTAGATAAATATCGAAAAGAAAAAGGAATAAAAAAAGTAGTTCTTACGCTTACACGCGAAATAGGACAAGAAAGCAAAGACAATATTATAAATGCTGTAAAAAAAGCATATAACGCCGATGTTGAATTAACCGAAAAAATTAAACCCGAACTAATAGGAGGATTTATATTAAGAGTCGAAGACTTACAATTAGATTCAACAGTGGCAAATAAATTAAAAAAATTAAAAAAAGAATTAACATCAACAATTAATAACATTTAATTATGGCAGGAATAAAACCCGCAGAAGTTTCGGAAATATTAAGAAGCCAACTCGAAGGAGCAAAACTGGAGTCGGAATTAACCGAAGTAGGAACAGTTTTACAAGTAGGCGATGGTATTGCCCGTATTTACGGATTGTCAAATGTTCAATCTAACGAAATGATTGAATTTGAAAACGGTGTAAAAGGTATTGTTTTAAACCTCGAAGAAGATAACGTAGGAGCTGTTCTACTTGGTTCGTCAGAAGGTATTAAAGAAGGAAACACCGTTAAACGCCTAAACAGAATAGCATCAATAAATGTAGGCGAAGGATTATTGGGACGTGTTGTTAATACCATTGGAGAACCTGTTGACGGAAAAGGAGATATCGAGGGCGAATTATACGAAATGCCTCTCGAACGCAAAGCTCCGGGAGTTATATATCGTCAACCCGTAAACGAACCCTTACAAACAGGTATTAAAGCTATAGATTCTATGATACCAATAGGTAGAGGTCAACGAGAACTTATTATTGGCGATAGACAAACCGGAAAAACAGCAATAGCAATAGATACTATAATTAACCAAAAAGAATTTTACGACAAAGGCGAACCCGTTTATTGTATTTATGTTGCAATAGGACAAAAAGGCTCAACAATAGCAAATATAACAAAAACACTTAAAGAACACGGAGCTTTAGATTACACCGTTATAGTATTATCAACAGCATCAGACCCTGCTGCATTACAATTCTATGCACCATTTGCAGGAGCCGCTATAGGCGAGTATTTTAGAGATACAGGACGAGCAGCTTTAATTGTTTACGACGATTTATCGAAACAAGCCGTTTCTTATCGTGAGGTTTCATTACTATTACGTCGTCCTCCCGGACGAGAAGCATACCCCGGAGATGTTTTTTACCTACACTCTCGTTTATTAGAACGAGCTGCTAAAATAATAAACTCCGATGAAATTGCCGCTAAAATGAACGACCTTCCCGATGTTCTTAAAGACAAAGTAAAAGGAGGAGGTTCTTTAACCGCTCTACCAATTATAGAAACACAAGCAGGCGACGTATCGGCTTATATACCAACAAACGTAATATCTATTACCGACGGACAAATTTTCTTAGAATCAGATTTATTTAACTCAGGAATACGACCTGCTGTAAACGTTGGTATATCAGTATCGCGAGTTGGAGGAAACGCTCAAATAAAATCGATGAAAAAAGTTGCCGGAACATTAAAATTAGACCAAGCACAATATCGCGAATTAGAAGCTTTTTCTAAGTTTGGTTCAGATTTAGATGCAGCAACAAAAGCAATACTCGATAAAGGAGCCAAAAATGTAGAAATACTTAAACAAGGACAATATTCGCCAATTGCAGTAGAAAAACAAATAGCAATTATTTATTGCGGAACAAAAGGATTGTTGTCTAATATACCCGTTGATAAAGTAAAAGATTTTGAAACAGAATTTATTCAATATCTCGAGTTAAAATATAGCGATGTTTTAGAAACATTAAAACAAGGTAAATTAACCGACGAAGTAACAAAAACATTAGAAGAAGTTGCTAAAAACATAAGTTCTAAATACTAATATTTATGGCAAGTTTAAAAGAAATACGAACAAGAATATCTTCGGTAGAATCGACAAAGCAAATTACAAGTGCAATGAAAATGGTATCGGCGGCAAAATTACGAAAAGCCCAAGATGCTATTACACACATGCGTCCGTATTCCGAAAAACTCGAAGAAATTTTAATTAATGTTTCTCAAGATACAAATCCTAACGAAAATATTTATGCAAAAGAACGCAAAGTAAAAAATGTTTTAGTTATTCCTGTCGCTTCTAATCGAGGGCTTTGTGGTGCTTTTAATGCAAATATTGTAAAAAAAGTAATATATTTAATTAATAACGATTACAAAAATTTTAACTTATCGTTTTATCCTATAGGTAAAAAAGTTAACGAATTGCTTAAATCAAAAAAAATAAAATTCGACAGAGATAATCACAAAATATTAGACAATATAACTTTTGAGAATGCAGCAAATTTAGCTTTAGAAATAATGAAAGATTATGCCGATGGTAAATTTGATAAAATAGTTTTTATTTACAATAAATTTAAAAATGCCGCAGTTCAAGAAATTACAATAGAACAATTTTTGCCTATACAGCTAAAAAAAGAAACAACAATATTTAACGATTACATTTACGAACCCGAGAAAGAAACCATAATACACGATATAATACCAAAATCGTTAAAAACAAAAGTTTTTAAAATAATCTTAGAAACTATTGCTTCGGAACACGGAGCAAGAATGACTGCAATGCATAAAGCTACCGATAATGCAACCGAGTTAGGAAAAGAATTATTGTTACAATACAATAAAGCACGCCAGGCATCAATTACAAATGAAATTCTCGAGATAGTCGGTGGAGCTGA
>JALSQC010000044.1 GCA_026985625.1 Bacteroidales bacterium
ATCGTTTTCCATGTTATTAATGTTATCGTTTATAAGTTTGTATCCTTTTTCTTTTGTTTCGGCGTTAGCATAATCTTCTAAAAATTCTGCCAGAGTTAATATTGCATTTGGTTGACAATATCGTTTTATAAATCCGGGCACCGAAAATTCCATAAAATGTTCGCCTGTTCGCCCTAAACGGTAACAGGCAGTGCAAAACGACGGAATAAAACCTTGAGAAAGTAATTCTTGAATAACCTCTTCTAAAGTTCTGTCGTCGTTAATTTTAAATTGTTCTTCGTCGAGATGTTGATTTTTGTTGTTTTTTGAGTATCCTTTCATTTGTATATTTGTTCCGCCATCGATTTGCGAAACGCCGAATTGCATAATTTCGTCGCGTATTTTTGCAGGTTCGCGTGCTGTTAAAATCATTCCTGTATAAGGAACCGCTAAACGAAGAATGGCTACTAATTTTGTAAAATCGTTATCGGAAACCAAATATGTTTTGTCTATATCCAAATCGTAAGCATTTTGTATCCGTGGAAACGATATTGTGTGTGGACCTATATTATAAACAGCCTCAAAATGATTAACATGTCGCAATAGTCCCATAACCTCGAAACGCCAGTCGTATAAACCAAACAAAGCACCAATTCCTACATCGTCGATAAGAGCTTCTTGTGCACGGTCGAGAGCTGTTAAACGCCAGTTGTAATCGCGTTTTTTTCCGCTTTGATGAACTTTTTTATAAGTTTCGTGATGATATGTTTCTTGAAAAACTTGATATGTTCCTATACCTGCTTTTTTTACTATTTTATATCCGTCTATATCAAGAGGAGCAGCATTAATATTTACACGGCGAATTTCTCCCATTCCTTTTTTTACATTGTAAACGGTTTTAACCGAATCGGCAATAAAATTTGCGTCATACATTGGGTGTTCACCGTAAACAAGAATTAAGCGTTTGTGTCCGTTATCTTGTAAATGTTCAACTTGTTCTATTAAGTCCTTACCTATTAAAGTTTCTCGTTTAACATTTTTATTACTTGCTTTAAATCCGCAATAAGCACAGTTATTTTTGCAGTAATTACCTACATACAGAGGAGCAAATAAAACAATTCTTTCGCCATAAACTTTTTTCTTTAAAGTGCGAGCTCCGTTTTTTATGGCTTCTATCATTTCGGGGCTATTTGCATTTAACAAGTAAGCGGTATCTTCTAACGACAAACGGTTTTTGTTTAACGATTTTTGTATTATCTCGTCAACTTTTTCTTTTGTTGGGATACATTTTTGTAGATATTCGTTTATTTCGTTTTCGTCTATAAACGGTTTCATTGCCTCATCGGGAATTCGATATTTTTCGGGTGTAAATTTCATTTTTTTTAATTTTTAGATTTGTTAATTGTAATTTTTATTTTAGCATCTTTTATTTTGCCTATTTTTCCGGCAAGAGCATTTATTGTATTAATGTCAGAATTAATAATAAGGGTTATTATATTAAAAGATTTATCGGGCAATGAGAGACCTTGCCTAGATATAATATTTTGCGAGAAATCGCCTAAAATTTTATTAATTAAAGGTATATTTTTACTATTTTTTTCAATAGTAATAAAGACCGATGCTATTCTTTTTTCCTTTTCCATAAGTAAAATACTTTTAGATTAGGGTTTTTTATAGTTAAAAAACTCGAGAAATTAGATATTTTCTAATTTCTCAAGTTATGTGTTTTTTTAAAACCTATTTCGTTTTGTATAATGAGTATGCAATAATTTATGCGATTTATGTCCTAACGGTTTTTCGAGATAATCTTTGTATATACCTATAATTTCGGGGTTTGCATGTGATTTTCGTATTGGTTTTCCTGCATCTTCGCGATAAATTGCTGCAATACGTTTTTTTCGTATTTCGTCGGTTGTAGGTATTGGTTGACCTCCTCCTCCTATACAGCCTCCGGGGCAAGCCATAACTTCGATAAAATGGTATGGCGATTTTCCTTCGGCTACTTGGTTCATAATTGTTCGGGCATTTTTTAATCCGTGAGCAACAGCACATTTAGCTTCTACTCCTTCTAAAAATTTGAAATCGGGTAAACAATTTTCGAATTTTATGCTTGCTTCTTTAATTCCGTCTAAACCTCTAACCGGAGTTATGTTTAATCCGTCGAAAGGTATTTCTCTGCCTGTTACTAATTCGTAAACTGTTCTTAAAGCAGCTTCCATTACTCCTCCTGTGGCACCAAAGACATCTGCAGCTCCTGAACTTTCGCCCATTAAACTGTCAAATTTTTCTTCTTCGAGTTTAGTAAAGTCTATACGAGCTTGTTTTATCATAAGAGCTAATTCGCGAGTTGTTAATCCTGCATCTACATCTTGATAACCTGAGCTTTTCATTTCGGGGCGGTTTGCTTCGTATTTTTTTGCAGTGCAAGGCATAATTGCAACCGAGACTATATTTTTGGGGTCTAAGCCACGTTTTTCGGCATAATATGTTTTTGCCATTGCACCAAACATTTGTTGTGGCGATTTACAAGTAGAAAGGTGTTCTAAGCTATTTGGAAACATGTGTTCTATAAATTTTATCCAACCCGGCGAACACGATGTAATCATTGGTAATTTAACCGATTTGTCGTTATCAACTAATGCTCGTTTTAATCTATCGAGTAGTTCGTGTCCTTCTTCGATAATTGTAAGATCGGCACCGAAATTTGTATCAAGAATAGAGTCGAAACCTAATTTGCGTAAAGCGGCAACCATTTGTCCTGTTACAATTGTTCCGGGTTCAAGTCCGAAAGGTTCGCCCAAAGCAACGCGCACCGATGGAGCAGTGTTTACAACAACATGTTTTTGGGGATTTTCTATTGCTTCCCATATTTCTTCGAAATAACGATGTTCGGTAAGAGCTCCTGTAGGACAGTGTGTAATACATTGTCCGCAGTTTGTGCAAACAACTTCGGCAAAATTCATTTCCATAAATGTTGATATTCGCATATCTTTACCTTTATGTGCTGCCGATATTGCATTTACACCTTGAATCTCGGCACATGTTCTAACGCAACGTTGACATCTGACACATTTCGATGGGTCGTATTGTAGGGCAAAAGACGATTTATCGATAGTGTAATTTTTGTCGGGAACAAGGTTTAAAAATCTAAAATTTTCGTTAAAATATTCTGATGTTAAATCTTGAAGTTCGCAATTTCCGTTTTTGTAACATTTTGTGCATTCTTCGGCATGCTCACTAAGTAGTAGTTCTGTTATTGTTTTTCGCGAACGTCTTACTTTTGGAGAATTTGTTTTTATTACCATTCCTTCTTCGGCGGGAGTAGCACACGATGCTTCTAAACGGTTTCGACCCTCTATTTCTACAACACAAATACGGCAGTTTCCTGCAACACATAGGTCGTCGTGGTGACAAAGGGTGGGGATATTAACATTTATTTTTTTTGCAGCTTCGAGAATTGTCATTCCTTTCTCGATTTCTACTTTTTGACCGTCTATTATTAAATTTATTGATGACATATTTTTAGTTTTACTGTTTAACAATTATTTTTTATTTTAATTTAATACAACATTTCTTCTCTAAAGTTTTTAATAATTGTATTAAAAGAGTTTCCAACAGATTGTCCTAATCCGCATTTTGCAGTTAGTTTCATTGTATCGGTAAGTTTTAATAAATCATCGATATATTCGCAAGAGCGTTCTCCCGATTTTATTGCTTCTATACCTTTCCGTAGTTGTTGAGTTCCTACACGGCAAGGAGTGCATTGTCCACACGATTCTTCTTCGAAAAATTCCAAAAAATTATGTAAAACATTATACATAGAGCGTGTGCTGTTAAAAAGCATCATTGAGCCTCCCGTAGGAATACCCTCGAATCCTATTATTGTTTTATCAAAGTCGCGACGTGGCACACAATATCCTGAGGCTCCTCCTACTTGAACTGCTTTTGTGTCTCCGTCACCAAATTCATCAACAAAATCGGATAGTTTCATGCCAAGTTCTAATTCGTGTACACCCGGTTTTTTTGTGTCTCCCGAAACCGAAAATAATTTTGATCCTCGCGAGTCGGTAGTTCCAAGATTATTAAAGCGTTCTACACCAAGTTTGTTAATAAGAACAACGTTTACAAATGTTTCTACATTATTAATAACTGTTGGTTTTTCCATTAGTCCGTTAATAACAGGAAATGGTGGTTTGTTACGGGGTTCGCCTCGTTTGCCTTCAATTGATTCGATAAGAGCGGTTTCTTCGCCACAAACATAAGCTCCACTACCTAATCGTATAATAATATTAAAATCTAAGCCTTTTTCTTTGGCATGTTCGTTAAAGAAATCTACCTCGGCTTGTAATTCCGGAAGCATATATTCGTATTCGCCACGTAAATAAATAATTCCTTTATTTGCTCCTATTGCTTTTGCACATATTCCCATTCCCGATAGAACTTTTCGAGGAACTTGTAAAAGTATTTCGCGGTCTTTAAAAGTTCCGGGTTCGCCCTCGTCGGCATTGCATATTATAATTTTTTCGGGAGATTCTTGTTGTGCTGCAAATTTCCATTTTAATCCTGTTGGAAATCCTGCTCCTCCTCGACCTTTTAATCCTGAGTCTAATAATTCTTGTATTATTAGCTCAGAGGATTTAAATTCGATTACTCTATCGAAAACTTTGTATTTTATTCCGTATTGTTCGAATATTATATCTGAACGTTTTAAATTTTCTTTTGACATAATAAATATTATTTTCGTGAATATTCAATTATTATTTCTCTAACTTTTGCCGGTGTTAAGTCGGTATATGGTTTTCCGTTTATTAACATCGACGGTTCGTGATCGCTCCAACCTATGTCGTTAGTCTCGAGCAATGTAAATTTGTTATCTGTAGTAGTTTCTCCGACTTTAATATGTAACATTTTTTCTAATGTTTTAATAATGTGTTTTTTACCTTTC
>JALSQC010000045.1 GCA_026985625.1 Bacteroidales bacterium
TAAGATAGCATTAATACTTTCGGCAGTTGCACTTATTGTTTTAAATATATTTCCAACTTTCACCAATACATTAGGTTTACAACCATATTTATTATCAAAACTATTAGCAACCTCGTTTAATTTTGTGGTGGCATCGTTAACCTCAGAATCTTTTTTTACAATATGTAATAGATATATTTTAGTATTTAAAAATTTAGTTAATAATTTTGCATATTGATAAGAATACTCTGACTTATCAGTAAAATCCCATGTTACTATAATAGGTCTTTTATTGTCTTCCATAATTAAAAGTTTTTATTTAATAAACGAAAAAAAAACAAAAAAGTTGTTTCTCAATACAAATATAATAATAATTAATTAATTTTATAACATTGTTACTTTTTCTTTTAAACTAAGTATAAAAAAGTATTATTTAAAATATTAAAGCTCTTAATAATTATGATACACAAAAAAAAATATTAACTTTGGTAAAATTATAAATTAAAAAATATACTATCATGAGAAAACAAAAATTTTTAAATGTTATTATGTTACTATTATTAATAACATTTGCTTTTAACAGTTTTGCACAAACATATAATGCAAATTATATCGATGGCAAAATTTACTTTAAAATTAAAGATAATTCGTCTTTAAATTACCAAACTACCGATGGCAATGTTGATTTATCTAATGTTAAATTTATTACACAGGATATGATTAATAAATATGCTATTACAAAAATTAAAAAACCTTTTTTTACGGCAAACGATAAAAAATTACAAAAAACTTATGAGTTATATTTCGATAATATTTCCGAAATAAATAATTTAATATCTGATTTTAAACAATTTAATTTTATCGATTATGCCGAGATGGTTCCCATTAATAAAATTATGTTTACACCCAACGATACATATTATTCGCAATCAAGTAAACGTTGGCATTTAGATGTAATAAACGCCTCGCAAGCATGGGATTTAGAACAAGGAGACGCTAATATTAAAGTAGCTGTTGTTGATAATGGAATTTGGACAAATCACCCCGATTTGGTCAATAAAATTTATGCACAATACGATGTTGCCGATAACGATAACGACGCTACACCCGGAGCACAAACAACCGAGTGGTCTCACGGAACACACACATCGGGATTGGTTGGAGCCGAAACAAACAATAATACAGGAGTTGCTTCAATAGGATTTAATATTAGTATAATTGCAGTTAAAGCATCTCAAAGCAGTGGCGATGGCAGTACAGTTGATGCAGGCTATAGTGGTATTATCTGGGCAGCCGACCACGGAGCAAATGTAATAAATATGTCATGGGGAGGACCGGGTTATTCACAAACAGGACAAAATATAATGAATTATGCATACAATAAAGGTTGTGTATTAGTAGCATCGGCAGGAAACGATGGAAATACAACTTTAAATTATCCTGCATCGTATAACCATGTTATATCGGTTGCTTCAACCGATTCCGATGATGGATTATCATATTTCTCTCAACGTAATACAAGCGTAGACGTTTGTGCTCCCGGAGGATTCGATGCAAGTTGGAACAATATATGGAGTTGCGGTTACGAATCGTCATCTGATTATGTAGGAATGCAAGGAACATCAATGTCAAGCCCTATAGCTGCAGGATTATGCGGATTAATGTTATCATCGGATTCAAATATGACACCCGATAAATTAGAGGCAATACTAAAAGCAACTTGTCATAATATAGATGCACAAAATTCATCAAATACACAAAATATTGGAGCCGGTAGAATAGATGCTTATGCCGCTATTCAAGCAGTTCAAGATTCTTTAACAGCAGCAAATGGTTTATATGCCGATTTTACTGCAAACGTATTAAATATTTCTGAAGGTGGAAGCGTTAATTTTACTGATAATTCTGTAGGTAGTCCTACATCTTGGTCGTGGACTTTTGAGGGAGGAACTCCAAATACAGTAACAACTCCAAATGCAACAATTACATATAATACAGCAGGAATATATAAAGTAATTTTAACAGTATCAGACGGAACAAACAGTAGTACCGAAGAAAAAGATCTTTATATCACAGTAAACTCAACATCGTCATCGGCATGGATTCCGCAAGCAACAGGATTTGCTACTGCATCAAGAGGAATTCAACATATATCGATATGCGATGCAAATACAGTATGGGCAACTGCTTACGATGGAGCAACAACAACAAATAATGTGCAAGAATTTACAAAAACTACCGACGGAGGTAATACTTGGACTCCCGGAACTATAGATGTAGGCGATGCAAATCTTGGTATCTCAATGATTAGTGCCATAGATGCAAACACAGCATGGTGTGCTGTTTATCCTACAGCCTCAAGTACAACAAATGGCGGTATTTGGAAAACTATCGACGGAGGAGCAACTTGGACACGACAATCTACAGCTGATTATTCAAATTCAAATTCATTTACAAATGTTGTTTATTTTTGGGACGCTAATAATGGTTTTTGTCAAGGAGATCCCGTGGGAGGATATTTCGAACTTTATACAACAAACGACGGAGGAACAACATGGGTTAGAGTACCTCAGGCAAATATTGATGCTCCTTTATCTGGCGAATACGGATATACACGACAAATCGAGGTTGTTGGAGATAATGTTTGGTACACAACAAACAAAGGAAGAATATACCGTTCTACAGACAGAGGACAACATTTCTCGGCTTATCAAACTCCTGTATCTGATTTTGGCGGACAATCGATGAGTGCTAACTTTTCTTTTGCAAACGATACCGATGGTATTATTGTAGATGTAAACTCAAATGTTTATAAAACTACCAACGGAGGACAAAGTTGGACCACAGTATCAACAACAGGAACTGTTTTTAATTCAGGACTTTGTTGGATAGAGGGAACAAACTTTATTGTTACTACAGGAGCAGCACAAGGAGCATCGGGTTCATCTTACAGCGAAGATGCCGGTGTAACATGGGATACTCTTGATTCTGTTCAACATCTTTATGTTGACTTTTTAAATCAATCTACAGGATGGTCGGGTTGGTTTAATAATACATCGTCTGATGGTGGTATTTGGAAATGGATTGGAATTCCTACAAACGATAAAGCTATAGTATCAACTAATGATGATGTAAAAATTTATCCTAATCCATCTAACGGACAAATAAATATATCGGTTCCCGAAACTAATGGAACTGTTAATATAAATATATTTAACTTAATGGGCAAACAGGTATATTCGGTTAATAAAAATACATACGGTAAAAGTAATATTAGCCTTAATTTAGATTCGTTTGCCAAAGGTGTTTATATTGTAGTTATAAAAAATAATACTACTGTAAGTAAACAAAAAATTGTAATTAGATAATTTTTATATTTAATTAAAAAAAAGCCTCTTAATTAAGAGGCTTTTTTTATCCTTGTTCTATTTTTCCTGATTCTCTGTTAAGTTCAGAACCATACATGCTATGTGGTATAGAGTAAATTAATAATAAAACAATTCCTGCAATTATAACGGTAGTTCTGTTTTTTCGTTTTAAATTAAATAATATTGCTATTATCCAAAAAATAAATGCTATTAATGTTTTATTATCGGTTAAATCCCAACCAAAAGGAACCCCTGTCCATAATTCTCCAAAAGCATATTTTTGAACTATTGGTCCAAATATTATACCTCCCATAAATAATGTAAAAAAAGTAATATATGCATATAGTTTAAATTTATCAATTTTGGCAATTGCATAAAGAACACTTAAAGTAGATAATAACATTGCGGTAAACATTAATAAAATATGAGGAATTAAAATCCATAAAGGAACAGCTCCTTTAAACCGTATAACAACAGGGTTGTTTTTTAATATATCTATAGTATTACCAAAAGAATCTAAAACTATGTAATATTGCAGCTTTCCTGCCGGAGGTTGATTTGGTAATTCGGCAGTTAAAACTTTTATGTTTTTTTCTTTGCCAAATAACTTTTTTTGTTTTATAACCTCATGGCTAAAATTAATTTTAATATATTTTTCGTTAGAAGGAAAATGTCTGTAATATAATGTTGCATTAATATCTTTGTCGGGAATATTTAAAGTAATTTTGGCATTGTCTTTACCTCCGTGACTACGTAATAATTTAATTTTATAATTTTTGTTATTAAAATTAATATTTACTTTTTTAGGATAAGTAGGTCCTGTTATTTTTTGGTAAAATACAGCAATAAGAGTTATAATTATTGCTATTATCCATAATAATATTTTTTTCTTTCTCATAGTTTGTGTTAATTATAAATGAATTAATAATACTTGTTTTTTGTTATTTCTAATAACCTCAACTAAAGCTATTTTGCCTTTTTCGAGTTTCATTAAACGATACATATAATCGTAAATATTTGTAACTTTTTCGCCATTAATTGCAATAATTTTATCACCTTTTAACATTCCTGCTTTATCGGCTGGTCCATTTTTTTTAATACCGTTTACTAATAACCCATCGTTTTTATCTGACGAATAATCGGGAATTATACCAAATGTAATTTTAAATCGTCGCCCGTGTCGTGACATGTGTTCCGAATCAGAGTGTTTAAAAACTAAATTTTTATCAAGATTAATAATTTTTAACGATACATTGTAAATGTAATCAAGTAACATTTTTTGCGATTTAAAATCTATTTTGTTAACCTTGTCAAAAGGAGTGTGATAATCTTCGTGAGCACCTGTCGAGAAATATAATACCGGATATCCTGCAGAATAAAAAGAAGCGTGGTCAGATGGACCGTAACCATCGGTTGATAAGCTTAATTTAAATCCATTGTGATTAATTGAATTTATAATATCAGGTATTTGTTTTGCTGTTCCTGTTCCGCCTATTTCTAATTTTTTTGTATCTTTATTAAATCGTCCAAGCATATCTATATTTATCATTGTTTTAAT
>JALSQC010000046.1 GCA_026985625.1 Bacteroidales bacterium
GATAATGGATATTTGCAACCCGATAAAGTTGTCGATTTATTAGACGCAGCAGGAATAAAACGTGCAGGCGAAGCAATTGTTACATCTAAAGACGAAGCTGTTAAAAAAGCTAATAGTCTTGGTTTGTCGGTTGTTATGAAGGTTGTGGGTCCTGTTCATAAATCCGATGTAGGAGGTGTTGTGCTTAATGTAAACGATGATAAAACTATTGCCGAAGAATTTGACAGAATGATAAAAATTCCTGAAACAACGGCAATTCTTATACAACCAATGTTATCGGGAACAGAACTTTTTGTTGGAGCAAAACGCGAAGATAAATTCGGACATACCGTTCTTTGCGGACTTGGAGGCATATTTATCGAAGTCTTAAAAGACATTCAAACAGGTATAGCTCCATTATCAGAAGGCGAGGCAAGCAAAATGATAAAAAATCTTAACAGCTACGGTATAATAAAAGGAGTACGCGGACAAGAAGGGGTAAACGAAAAAATGTTTGCACAAACAATACAAAAAGTATCGGCTTTAGTAGAAATTGCACCCGAAATTTTTGAAATGGATTTAAATCCTTTGCTAGGAACAAAAGACAAAGTAATTGCTGTTGATGCAAGAATAAGAATCGAAAAATAATTTTTTTATGATTACTCAAGAGGAAATAGAAAATAGCCTAAAAACAATATCGGAATACGACGATAAAGAGTTTTTAGATAATTTTAATAAATCGCTAAAAAAACAAAATTACATATCACAATTTTTAACCGAAAGTATAAATATTAATAAATTTGATAAAAATACCGAAAGTTCATTTGCCGAGCTAATATTTTATATATTAAGAATATACGAAGATAAATATCAAGAAAAATATAAAATTGCTAATATCGACGATATTGTTTATACAATGAAAAGTCGAAACGATAGATTAAATAAAATTGCCAACGAATTTGGAATAAAACAAGACGATAAAGATTTTGATAAAAAATTTGCAAATCGTTTTTACAGATTTAATATGGTTGTGTCGGGAAATAAAAATAAAATTAAAGATTTAACAACAGACGAATATAATCTTTACATAAAAATATCCGATGAAAATAAAAAATATATTTTAGAACCAAAAGTATCGGAATATGCTAATATATTTTTAACATTGGATAAAGATATGAGCGAGAATAAAAAACAAATTATTAATGGATTAACCGAAACAGTTATAGAAACATTAAACAACATACACAAATGATTATTAGCGAAAAAAATATCGAAAATTATTTAGATTATTTAAATAATTTATCAGACAAAAAATACGAAGCTTTAATTGATAAAATAGTTGACGAGCAAGCATATTTAAGCACATTTGTTCAACAAAATTTAGATAATATTTTTAAAGATAATACCGATATTAAGGACTTTACATTTAATATTTACACAAATGTTATTTATTTTTTTAAATCGAAACTTGGTAGTAACTACAAAATAGTTAATAACAAAATTTTATCAGATGTATTAAATTCGCAAAATTACGAACACAAACAAGAATTTATAGGCGATTTTATTTATAATCAGATAATAAATAAAGAGATAAATAAAAACGAAACTTTTGATATTTTAAATATTTTAGCTATTGTAATAAATAGTTTATCGTAATAAATAAACTAATTAATGTAAAAAAATAGGCTGTTAAAATTTTAACAGCCTATTATATTTTTTATAAAATTAAAGTTTATTTTACTTCTTCAAAATCTACATCTTGAACTTCTTCGTCTTTTTTGTCATTTGATGTATTTTCGTTAGAGTTTCCTCCGTTTGTTTGTTGTTGTGCTCCTTGTTGATTATACATTTCTTGAGATGCTGCTTGAAAAATATCATTTAATTCTTTAGTTGCAGAATCAATAGCATCTAAATCTTGATTTTTATGAGCATCTTTTAATTTATTAAGAGCAGCTTCTATAGGAGCTTTTTTATCGGCAGGCAATTTATCTCCAAACTCTTTAAGTTGTTTTTCTGTTTGGAAGATTAAACTGTCGGCTTGGTTTAATTTATCTATTCTTTCTTTTTCTTTTCTGTCCTTTTCGGCATTTTCTTCGGCTTCTTTTTTCATACGTTCTATTTCGGCATCGGTTAAACCTGACGATGCTTCTATTCTAATAGATTGCTCTTTGCCTGTTCCTTTATCTTTAGCCGAAACTTTAAGCACACCATTTGCATCTATATCAAAAGTTACCTCGATTTGGGGAACTCCTCTTGGTGCAGGAGGTAATCCGTCTAAATGGAATTTACCTATGGATTTATTATCCTTTGCCATTGAGCGTTCGCCTTGTAGAACATGAATCTCAACCGAAGGTTGATTATCTACAGCTGTAGTAAATGTTTCGGTTTTTTTAGTAGGAATTGTTGTATTAGCTTCTATAAGTTTAGTCATAACAGAACCCATAGTTTCAATTCCTAACGATAGGGGAGTAACATCGAGTAATAAAACATCTTTTACTTCGCCTGTAAGAACACCACCTTGAATTGCAGCTCCAATAGCAACAACTTCGTCGGGATTAACACCTTTTGATGGTTCTTTACCAAATATATGTTTTACAATTTCTTGAATTGCAGGAATCCTTGTTGAACCACCTACCAATATAACTTGGTCGATATCGCTTGCTTGTAACCCTGCATCTTTAAGTGCTGCACGGCAAGGAGCTATTGTTGCTTGTATATATTTGTCGGCTAATTTTTCAAAGTTTGCACGCGATAATGTTTTAACCAAGTGTTTTGGAATACCATCAACCGGCATAATATAAGGTAAATTAATCTCGGTGCTTGTAGAACTCGATAATTCTATTTTAGCTTTTTCGGCAGCCTCTTTTAAACGTTGCATTGCCATAGGATCTTTTCGTAAATCTACACCTTCGTCTTTTTTAAACTCATCGGCTAACCAATCTATAATAACTTGGTCGAAGTCGTCTCCACCAAGGTGAGTGTCTCCGTTTGTAGATTTTACTTCAAAAACACCATCGCCTAATTCTAATATAGATATATCAAAAGTTCCTCCACCAAGGTCGAAAACTGCAATTTTTTGATCGGTATTTTTTTTATCCAATCCGTATGCTAACGATGCTGCAGTTGGTTCGTTTATAATTCGTTTTACCTCTAGACCGGCAATTTTACCTGCTTCTTGAGTAGCTTTACGTTGCGAGTCGCTAAAATATGCAGGCACTGTAATAACAGCTTCGGTAACTTCTTGACCTAAATAATCTTCGGCTGTTTTTTTCATTTTCTGAAGAATCATTGCCGATATTTCTTGAGGTGTATATTTTCTACCGTCAATTTCTACACGAGGAGTATTGTTATCGCCTTTTACCACTTTATAAGGCATATTTTCTATCTCTTTTGTAACTTTATCGTAAGTTTCTCCCATAAATCTTTTTATAGAAGCAATAGTCTTTTGAGGATTTGTAATTGCTTGACGTTTTGCAGGATCCCCTATTTTTCTTTCGCCTCCATCAATAAATGCTACAATCGAAGGTGTGGTTCTTTTTCCTTCGCTATTAGGAATTACAATTGGTTCGTTACCTTCCATTACAGCAACACATGAGTTTGTAGTTCCTAAGTCTATTCCTATAATTTTACCCATTATATTTAATTTTTAAATTGTTTTACTTTAATTTGTCGCTTGCTTTTTTCAATCATTATGCCATTTAATTTTTATTATTTTTTATTGAATAATTGACACTTTTTTATTAATTTATATCTTCTTTGTGTCATTAAACTGACATAAAGTCACAATATTAATAATTGTAAAAATGTTAAAAAATACCATTAATCCCGTATTAAATATAAATAACTTTTAGGTATTTTTATAAAATATTAAAAATAATAAAATAATGAAAAAATTACTTTTTACAACATTAATAATATTTGCAGCAATAGCTCAAATATTAGCACAAGCACCACAATCGTTTAAATACCAATCGGTTGTTCGCGATGCAAACGGAAATGCAATGATAAATCAAGCAGTTGATTTTAAAATCTCAATTTTGCAAGGTTCCTCGTCGGGAACACCTATTTATATAGAGACATTCGCAGACACAACAAATAGTTTTGGTTTGGTAAACCTTAATATAGGCGAAGGAAATGTTCAATCTGGAACATTCTCGTCTATAGACTGGGGAAGTAATAATTATTACTTACAAGTAGAACTTGATGCCAATGGAAACGGATATCAATTAATGGGCGTTTCGCAACTTTTATCGGTTCCTTATGCACTAAATGCTGCAAAAGCCGATAATGCTTTTAGTGGCGATTATAACGACCTTACCAACAAACCTGTTCTTAATGGCGATGTTACCGGCAACACCGACAATACAACAGTAAAAAAAATACAAGGGTTAGAAGTATCTACAAACATTCCCGGCAATGGCCAAATATTAAAATGGAATACCACAACATCAAAATGGGAACCTGCCGACGATAATACCGTATCGGGTTCGGGAGTTGATGGAGTAGTAACATCGATAGGAGTAACAGGCACAGGGTCAAAAACCATAACCTTGCAACGTTCAAACGGTCTTGGAGACTTAACAGCAAATTTTACTGATGAAGTAATAGATGCTGATTCCGATCCAAACAACGAGATACAAGCCATAAGTTTCTCAGGCGATACACTTTATTTGTCTAACGGAAACTCGGTTTATCTTGGAAACTATTCTAACCTATGGCAACAAAACGGAAACGATATTTATTATAATAACGGATATGTAGGAGTAGGATTAACCGACCCACACGGAAAATTAATAGTTCAAGGCGATGCATCTATACCTGCCGACTCTGCCATTTTCGAGGTTCGAAACAAAGACGGACAAGTAGTATTTGCAGTTTATCAAGAAGGAGTTCGTATTTACGTTGACGATACCGGAACAAAAGCA
>JALSQC010000047.1 GCA_026985625.1 Bacteroidales bacterium
CGATAAAAATACATCGGGAATACTTGTTGTTGCTAAAAACGAATTATCGCTCAATAAATTAGCAAAACAATTTTTTGACAGAACAATTAATCGTAAATATATTTCTTTGGTTTGGGGAACATTTGACCATAAAGAAGGAACTATTACGGGAAATATAGGCAGGGCATATAAAGACCGTAAACGTATGGACGTTTTTCCCGACGGCGAATACGGAAAACATGCAGTTACACATTATAAAGTTTTAAAAGAAATTGGTTATGTATCGCTTGTTGAGTGCAAACTTGAAACCGGAAGAACACACCAAATACGAGTCCATTTTGAGTATATTAAACACCCTGTTTTTAACGACGAACGTTATGGAGGAAACGAAATAATAAAAGGAACCACATTTACAAAATACAAGCAATTTGTTCAGAATTGTTTTAAAACTATTCCAAGACATGCTTTACATGCAAAATCGTTAGAGTTTATACATCCTCGAACAGGAAAAGTAATGTTTTTTGATTCAGAATTGCCAAAGGATATGAAAGATGTTATTGCAAAATGGGAAAATTATATTTTAAACAGATAATTTTTTAAGTAAAATTTTATTGTGTTAATGTAAATTTAACGCTAATTCCAAAGTTTGTATTTGCAGTTTTGTAGTTATTTGATATTTTAGGAGCATTTATAACCTTATCAAAAAATAATCTGATTTGGAACTTATCGCTTAGCATATAATCGGCAGATAGCTTAAGCGATGTATTTGTTTGTCCCGCAATAAATTGATCGCCATCTTCCATTAATTTACGAATTATTGTAAAATTATCACGTATAGATAAATCGGCACGTAAATTTAAGTCGCTTTTAAAGTTGTGAGTATTTCCTCCCGATGTTATATTTATTTCTACATTTTTAAATCGGTATCCGCTACCAATTACATACTCTTTTGTATTTATTTCGGTTAATTGATTATTAGACAAACTAAATGTAAGATTACGAGAACGTTTAAATTCTATTTTGGCAATTAAACTGTTTTTTAAAGTCATATCGATACCTATTAAAGGGGCAAATGTTTCGTTTATCGAAACTGTTGTAATCTCGTTTTTAGGTAAAAAATTAAAGTCGGAATTTTTTTGTAAATCTTCGCGAACCCAGTTGTAGCCGTCGTTACCCTCGTTGTAGCTTAAATTTGTTTTGTAAGAACCTATATTAAATGTAGAACGATACGAGTGCGATAATGTTATTTTTTTTAGATAATGTCGAACAAGTTTTATTTTTGTTAAACCGTCGTAAGTAATTCGCCAATTAAGATTAGGTATTTTTGGCATATAATCTAAAACCATTTTATTTGGGTCTTTTCCCGAGTAAGCAGCTAAAAATGAGTAAATTAAAACATCTTGAGATGTTTGACTGTATCCGTTAGGATAATTTGCCGAGTCTAATTGATTTGGATTATAACCGTTTTCGGCGGCACTTGCAGCTTGACCACGTTCTGCAGCAAGGCGTTGAGCTATAATAATTCTGTTTTGTTTTAGTTGTTCAAAAGCCGGCGATGCATTTGTTGCTGTATCGATATGCTCAAAAGCCGAACTCCACGTATTGTATGATATACTAAAATTGCCTGTAAATTGTTGATTTTGGGCTTTAAAGTTATCGTTTGCATTGTCGTAAACATAATATTTACTCGTGTTTTTCATCTCGTTACGAACAGCGTCTAAACTTATACGTAATCCGGGTATAGGTTCAATAACGCCTCTAATATTAAGGTTTGTCGAGTTGTTCATTAAAAATGGTAAATTAAGTAACGAGTCGGTTGTAATTAAATGGTTGCCATTGTATCTTTGGTTAGCAATATAATCGCCAAAATTGGGGTCTTGCCAACCCGATATAAATGCCCAACCCGGGTATTCAAATCTATCGTCCATTCCCATCATATATGTTTCGCCTTTATATCCGGGTAATAATGTTCCTTGATTTTGCGAGTATGATATTTGTATATTTTTTGTGCCCATTAAAACAAGTAGTGTTCTATCGGCAATTTGTTTAAATAAACTTTCTTTTTTCTCGCGTTTACCTGTAATTACAACTTTTGCGTGTTTATAATCTACATCGGGTATAAACGAGATTTTATTATTTGTAATAATTTTTAATGTTCCTTTAATTTCTTTTCCTTTTTGGTCTAAAAATTTAACAGTAACATCGGCTGTGTTTAGTTTGTGTGTAATAAATTTTTTTACTCCTTTTTTTAGGTTTACAAGTTTGTCGGGGTCTCCTTTTTTAGGATAAAAAACAGTTTCGTATTGTTTTTTAGGTTTTCTGGGGCGTCGTCTGCGGTATTTTTTATTTATTTCTTTAAGATATTTAATTTTATTGTAAAGTCGCAATAAGTTTGCTTGTGCATTAATTTGTGCTGTATTTGAGTTTTTTATAGTATTTCCCAAGTCCATATCTTTAACAATGGGGGAGCGTGTCCAGTCGTAATTGCCCGAGTATCTTACGGTTGAATTTATCCAATTTGTCAGAGGAAATTTATTTATTGGCAAAGTGTATGTTACATTAAATTGATGGTGATATTGAAAATTACGTCCAAAATTTTTAATATTTTGCATAACAGTATCTTTCCATTGTTGATACTCGTCGGCATATTGTTTATCTACACGTCCTCCGCTTAAATATGGTTCGTCAATGCGGGCGGTATTGTTAGCCATAAAATCGAATTTTAACGATTTTGTAAAATCCCATTTTAGGTTATACATTCTATTCCAGTCGAAATTTTTATTATATGTTGGCGATATGGGTGCTCCTCCTACAATTACGTTTCTAATTTGTTTTTGGCTGTATCTACGGTCTATATCGGTAGAGAACGATAATTGTTTAGGTAATAGATAAAAATTAAAATCACCTATTAATCGCATATATTTTTTTCTAAAAAATTTACTTCGTTTAAAAGGGGCTATGTTTTTGGGCGAATTGTTATACGAGTATGTTAACATTCCTCTATATTCTTTATCGGTAAACGATAATATATTGTAATTGCTCGATTGTATTTCGTTATATGAGTAGCTTGTTGATATGTTTGACAAGCTGTATATTTTGGGTTTTCCTTTTGATTTTGCAAATTTAACGTTTGTAAAGTTTAGGCTTTTTCGTTTTGTTAGGTCTAATGCTAATTTTCGTATGCTGTCTTGTTCGAAATTTGTTAACGATGGGTCGTTAAGAGCATCTTTTAAAGGTATATCGGGTTCTGCCGGATTGTATTGCGGTTTTATAATGCCTTCGGATATACTTGCATACATTGGAATTGATATTCCTGATTTTTCGGAGAAAAATTTACCTAATTCAAAATTAGATGTAACATCGTATTGATATATATCTTCTTTATGTCGTTCGTTTACTTTTTTTTCGATACTTCCGAAACCGTGTTTTATTGTTGTTCCTGATAGTGTTACGCTTCCGAAATCGGCTAATTTAGCTGTTGCTCGTGCTGTTGCAGCCCAGCCTCCTTTTTCGTCGAAACTTGCCATACGCAGTTCGTTAACCCACACTTCGACACATTTAGCTAATCCGTCGTCAAAATTGGGGTTTGTTTCTTTTTTGGGATTTCTAACACCTATCATAATGGTTTTAATATTACTTAGATTTGGATTACCCATTATGCTTACTTTGTTTTGTCCGTCGCTTTCGGTATATAGTGTTTTAAATGTTATATTTGAGCCTGCCATTCGTTTTTCGCGATTACGGTCTTGTTTAATTTTTTGTAAAATAGATAGTTCTAAGTCTAACATATTTTCTTTTGGCCAAACCGAGTATCTGTCGGCTTCGTTGTCTTTATTATAACTACCCGGTGGTGTAATTTTTACGGGAATTTCGTATTCGTAGTAGTTGTTTTGATAGTCGGAGCCTAAGCGTATAAAAACGGTAACATCGCCATCGTGAACTGTTTCGCCTTCTTGGGCTTCGGCATGTATAAACATTTGAATTTTTTTATATTGACGAAAATCTAATTGTATGTTTTTATATGCTGCTCGAGCGTCGCCGTCTTGTAAACCGCAAACTCCTAATACCATTGATTGTTCGTTAAGTTCGCGTAGTTGAGGGTTCATAGGGTCAATTTGTCTTGTAACTCCGTTTGGTAATACGTAATTTACGGGTTTTTTGCTTCCGTTTTCTTCGATATTTACTGCTGTAACGTCAAAAAGAGTATTTGCAGGTTCGCCGGGTAAATATGGTCCTTCGGATAAGAACGAGTTATTGTATTTTCTCCATTCGCTACGAACTAAATCAAGTGTGGCAAAGCGTAAAAATACCGAGTCTTTAAAGCCTGTTAAGAACATTCGCATAAATCTTATTGATTTAAAATCTTGTATATCGCCAACTACTTTGCTTGGTTCGTGTATAGGTATTCTAAATTGGTAGTATTTTACTTTGTCGCCTTCTTTATTTTCTCCTGTTCTAACATCGGTAATATAGTTTTGTCCTACAACCATATCTTGTGGTTTTAGTTCAACTCTGTATTGGTAGTATGATTCGCCTTCGCTAAGTGTATTATCCATATTTATGTCTTCGACATCGGGCATTGTTGAGTTAACTTCTGATGGGGTAACCGAGTTTTGTTCTAATCCGTTGTAATATTTGTATCGGTCTAATATTCCTACATTTTCGGCATCGTAGTCGTCGCCTTTATAAAAATGAAAGTTATCGTTTGATGGGTCTTTTTCGGCTTTTATGTATGCTGCTGAGTTTGTTCCGAATAAGAGTTGTATTGAGTCGAGATAATTTTTAAAGAATGTTTTTTCGTTATCGTCATTAAGTCCGTCTAATCCTACGTCTTGATATTTTTTTTTGTTTTGGTCGTTGTCAAAAGAGTTTACAAGTGATTGT
>JALSQC010000048.1 GCA_026985625.1 Bacteroidales bacterium
TAAGTCATATTCTTCTTCTAAATTAATATCCGGTGATGATGTTACGTTAACATTTACCGATGTTGTTGCTGAACAATTGTTTTTTGTGCCTGTTACTGTATATGTTGTATTTGTTGATGATGCTAAATTAGCTGATGCTGCTGTTGTTCCGTTACTCCAAACGTATGTATCGGCCCCCGATGCTGTGCACATAATTGTGTAATTGGCACAAATTGTTGTGTCGGTAAAACTTGTTGTAATTATGGGTATTGAGTTGTAATTAACTGTAACGCTATCGGTTCCGGAGCAAGAATTTGCATCGGTAATTGTAACGTAGTATGTTGTTGTGTCGGTTGGTGTAACCGATATTGTTGCTGTTGTGTCGGTTGTGTTCCATAAATAAGAAGTTCCGCCGTTGGCTGTTAAATTAATGCTGTCGCCTGCACAAACAAATGTATCTGATGGAAATGTAAAATTAGTTGATATTGTGTTTATAGTTATACTGTCGGTTGCCGAGCATCCAATAGAGTCTGTTACTATTACGCTATATGTTGTTGTATCGGTTGGTGTAACCGATATTGTTGCTGTTGTGTCGGTTGTGTTCCATAAATAAGAAGTTCCGCCTGTTGCCGTAATGTTAATTGAGTTTCCTTCGCAAACTTGTGTTCCTCCGGTAAATCCAACGGTAACGTTGTGTAGTGTTACGGTAACGCTGTCGGTAGCAGAACAATAGTTTGTGTCGGTAACGGTAACGTAATATGTTGTTGTAGATGTTGGTGTAACCGATATTGTTGCTGTTGTATCGGTTGTATTCCATAAATATGTATTTCCTCCGTTAGCTGTTAATATAGCCGATTGTCCGTTACAAATATCGGTGTCGTTTAACATAATTGTAGGATTTCCGTATGTTGATATTGTTAAGGTGTCGATATTGTTTGTTGATGTTATGTCTCCTGTAAGATTTGTTGATGCATAAAGGTTGTATGTTCCTGCAGATGATAAATCTTCGGTAAAACTATATGTAAAAACAATGGTGTCGCCTGCATTAAAATCTGATGTTAATATTAATGAGTCATATTCTGTTGCATTTGTGTTTAGTTGAAATGTCATAGGAATAGTATCGCCACTTGATATTGTTAACATTCCAAAGTTTTTTACTTTAACTGTAATGGTTTCGGTTGCCGAATGCGAGCACGAGTTTGTTAAGCTGTCGATTGATATAACTCCCACATCGTTTTGTGATTTTGCATTATTTGATATAAATAATGTTATAACAAGCAATAAAATGGTAAATAATTTTTTCATTTTTAAATAATTTAATTATTATAATGTTATTTTAAAAAAAGCAAATTTATAAAAATATATTTAAAATAGGTTAAACTTACCGAAAAAGTCTTTTTAAAAATGATTTTTTATTGGTTTTGGGAGGTATAAATTTTTCTTGGTTGTTATTTTTTTCTATCATGTGATAAATTTCGCCCCATTCGGGTATTCCTCCCAGATTTCGATCGTCGATGTATATATCGGCATTTATTTTACGACTTATTGTTTCGTCAAATTCTTCCTCGGGATAGTTTGAGTTTACGGCATAAAATTCTAATCCGTTTTTACGACAAAATTCTATTGCTTCTTCTAACTCTTTACCCGAACGATAGGTCCATAAAATTAATTGATGTCCTTTGTCTTGAAGCATTTTTAATGTTTCAAAAGCAAATAATCTTGTTTTTCCTATTTCGGGATATTCGTGTTCTACAATTGTTCCGTCAAAATCAACAGCTATTATCATAAATTTAATTTTTTACTAATTTATGGAAATAATTATTAATTTTAAAAATTTAATACTAATTTTTGTTGTTATGATTTTAATTGCCGATAGCGGTTCTACAAAAACAGATTGGAGACTTGTTGATAACTCCGGCAAAATGCGGGCGTTTAATACTATTGGGTTAAATCCTATTTTTATTGACTCTAAAGGTATTGCAGAGGAAACTAATAAAATGAATTTTGATAAAAGTAAAGTTACAAAAGTGTTTTTTTACGGAGCAAGTTGTTCGTCGGAATTGCGTTGTGATATTGTAAAATCGGGGTTAAAACAAACTTTTTGTAATGCTGCAATTTATGTTAATCACGATATGTTGGCAGCTGCTCGTTCGCTTTTTAAAAATTCCGAGGGTTTGGTCGGTATTTTGGGAACCGGCTCAAATTCTTGTTTATACGATGGCAAAAATATTACTAAACAAATTGGAGGTTTGGGTTTTATCTTGGGAGACGAGGGTAGTGGTGCCGATTTAGGA
The DNA here is from genome assembly GCA_026985625.1 of Bacteroidales bacterium. GTDB lineage: Bacteria > Bacteroidota > Bacteroidia > Bacteroidales > JAFGXI01 > JALSQC01. The sequence goes on from JALSQC010000048.1 coordinate 2,274, forward strand.
AAAAGATTAATAAAACAATATATGCTTAATAATTTTGATAAAAAATTAAAAAGTTTATTCGATAATGAGTTTAATTTATCACGCGAACAAATAATTAATTTTGTTTATAAAGGTGATAATCCTAACAGGTTTTTTGCAAAATTTGCAATGTTTATTTCTAAAAATCGTAATAATAAAATTATTTCGGATATAATTAAAGGTTCGTTTTCGGAATATATAAAATTGCATTTTTTACGATATAATAATTTTTATAATTATAAAATAAAACTTACAGGGTCTATTGCTTATAATTTTAAGAATGAAATTATTGCAGAGGCTAAGAAATTAAACGTAAATATTTCGGAGTTTGTAAATTATCCTATAAACGGTTTGGTTGATTATCATTTAAATTTTTAATGGTGTTTTGCAAGCCAAAGTTCGGGATTAAGTTTGACTCCGCCTTTCCATATCTGAAATTGGACTACTGTTTTGTTTCCGTCGTCTTTATCGGTATATATTAATCCTATATCTTGTTTTGCTTTTACATTGTCGCCAACTGCTACATAAACCGATTTTAGATTGGTATAAACCGTAAAATAATTTCCGTGTCTAATCATAACGGCTTTGTTTGTTGCCGACAGGTTTATTATGCTTGTAACTTTGCCTTTAAAAACAGCTCTGGCAACCGAGTTTTGGGTTGTTGATATATTTACTCCGTTGTTCATTACCATTATGCCTTTTAGCACAGGGTGTTCGTGTTTTCCGTATTTTCCGGTAATAATACCACGTTTAACAGGCCAAGGCAATCGTCCTTTATTTGCACCAAAGTTGTCTGATATTATTTTTTCTTCGGGTGTTAGCGAGTATCCTTTTTTTGATTTTTTTGTTGCTTTTTTGTTTGCTCTGGCTTTACGTGCTTCTTCGGCTATAATTTTTTGTATTTGTGCTTTTAGTTTTGCGGCTTCGCGTTCTTTTTTTTGTAGTTTTTTTAATAGTGTTCTTTCTTTTTGTTTTAATGACTCAAGAACTTTGTTTTGTTCCGATTTTTCTATAGTTAAAGATACTGTTTCGGTTTGTTGGGCTTTAATAAGCTCTGTTTTTTGTTCTTTTGATTTTTTTAGTTCTAATATTTTAGATTCTAATATTTTTTGAGTTTCGATAATTGCTTTTACTTGTTTTTTGCGATATTCGGTATATTCTTGTAAGTAAATAAATCGTTTGTAGGCTTGATTTATATCTCGCGATGCCAAAATAAAAATTAATTTATCGTAATTATTACGCATTTTATATGCGTAGTAAATCATTTTTGCGTATTCTTTTTTTAAATCGTTTATATCGTTTTGTAATGATTTAACAACTTCTTCGTTTTCGTTTATTCGTTGTGTTAACAGTTCAATTTCTGATTTTATTGTAGATATTAATTCTTTTCGTTTGTTTATTTTATTGTTTAATATAACAAGCTGATTGTATGAGTTTTTTTGTGATTTTTTTGTTTCTTTAAGCAGTTTGTTTGTATAGGCAATTTCTTTTTGTGTTTTTCGTCGTTTGCGTTCTAATGTTTTTTTTGATTGCGAAAATCCTGTTTGGCTTATGAATAACCCTATTATTAATAAAATTATAATATTTCGTATATTATTATTCATTTATATTTTTATATGATTTTGGTATTTTAAATTTGTATTTAAGTTTTTTATCAAAATTAAATTTTGATAATTTTATTTTTAATTTTATTATGCTGCTGTCGTTGTTATTATTGTATTGCATTAAAATATTTTTTGGTATTAATTGGTCGTTTTTTGTTACAAAGGTATTGTAATTAATTGATATTTTTTGATTTTCGGTTATATTTTCGATAATGATTTTTGATATTTTTTTTGTTAAAGCGTTAATAATAAATGTTTGATTTATTAGTGTATATTTAAGTTTGTTTTTTGATTGTTTTCTTAAACGTTTGTGTAGTTTGTGTTTTTTAAGTGTAGAAAACATATAAAAGCCTGTATCGGGTTTTATTTTTAATTTGGTTTTTATTTTTTTGATATTTATTGTATCTGCAAAAACAAAAAATTCGTTTGTTAAAAGCGATTGTATGTTGTTGTAATTTAATTTGATATTAAAATTTTTATAAAAATACCGGTAATCGCCTAAAAAGTAATTTTTTTGTATTTTATTTATAAGTTTAACACTGTCTTTTGTAAGCACAAGGTTTGCTACGGGATACCCCGACGAATGTGCAATATATATCCAAATTATGCTGTCGTGTTTTATTCTGAAATTAATTTTTAAAGGAAATCTTTTTTTGTTAAAATTTATTTTTGTTGATGCTTTAAAACTTAATGTGTTGTATTTTAAATAATTATTTTTTACTTGTTTTATCAAGCGTTTTGTTGATATTGATTTTATTTTATTTTGATTATTTTTTTTGATGTTTTTAACCGGCGAACACGATATTAAAAAAATAATAACAGATAATATTATATAAATGTTTTTTTTCACAACTTAAATTTATTCTTCGATTAAAGTTTTTGTTAAAATTTTTTTATCTAAAAA
>JALSQC010000049.1 GCA_026985625.1 Bacteroidales bacterium
TTGACGTTCGAAAAAGCTAATTTGACTTTTGTCTTTGTTTTTTATTTTTATCCACGGTTGCGAGTATGTATTATAAAACGACAGTGTTATTATTATTAAAATTAAAGTTTTTTTCATAATGTGTTTTTTTATTAAAATATACCTATTTCTATGCCTACTGAATATCGAGGCAACTCGGGATAATAATAAATTGTTCCCGAGTAATTATCTTTAAACAAATTAGATAGTCGGTATGTTCCTGTTATTGCAAGTTTATTGTATCCAAATCGTGCTTTTAATCCGTAATTGTAAGGATATATAAAAGTTAAATTTTGATTTTTGATTTTTGTTTTTTTTGCATTATTTGCGTTTGGTGTGCTAAACTCGTCTATTTGTTTTATGTAGTTTGATATTCCGTAAGTTGCATAAGCTCCAATATCAAAAAAATATTTTATATAATTTCCTCTTTTGCCAAAGCTAAATCGGTTATACAGTTCTAATCCTATATTATTGTATATAAGATTTTCGCGTTTATGTATAGTTGTGTTTGGAAATATTTTTGAGCTGTCTTGCTTTATGCTGTAAAGTGCATAATTATAATTTATGTCGTAGCCTACAGAATAAAATTTTGCAAGTTTTTGCTTATATCTAAATCCAAATGCTGTTTTAAAAGATTTTCCGTATTTTATGTTTGCTCCGTATCCTTCTGTTTTACCGGCAAACCACTCGATGTTATAATAAAAAAACGAAAATTTCTTTAGATTTTGTCCTCTTTCGGGGATTATTGTATCGCCAGCAACATCGTCGTGCACAAGTGTTTCTTGCGAAAATAATAATGTTTGCATTGATACTAAAATTAGTGTTATTAAGATTGTTTTTTTCATTTTAATTATATGTTTTTATTGTTTAATTTTAATAGAATTATTATATCCGTTATAATGAGCTATTAATGTTTTTCCTTTGTATTTATTTTTTTTAGGTATAGTTACGCTCTGATTTTTTTTAATTTTTACTGCCCAATATTCGTCTATTATTCCATTATCGTTTTGAATTTTATAATATAATATATTTTGTCCATTATTTTTATCGTTAATTATTTTTATATTTATTGATGTATAATTATCTATAAACTCAAAGTTTTTTTCTGACGTTGAGTTTCTTAAATTATCGGTAAAATATTTTGCTTGAGGCACTCCGTATCCATGAGCATAATCGTAATAAGGATATAGGTTTGCCGATTGTTCTATTTCGTTAAACAGTTGCATATTTGTAATGTCTGGTCGTGTTTGTTTTGCACAGGCGGCAAATCCTGCTACAAGTGGGCTTGCAAATGATGTTCCGTATTCGATTTTTAGTTTATTTTTGCCTGACACAACAGCTTTTCCAAATGCACAAACGTTTGGTTTAAGTCGTTTGTCGGCTGTTGGTCCGTATGAGCTAAAGCTTATATGTGTATTTGTTTCGGGGTTAATACCTCCAACCGATAGTGCACTGTCGGCATCTGCCGGTGTTCCAAGGTGTTTCCACGAGCGGGTGTCGCCTTCGTTTCCTGCTGCGTTAACAACTAATATTCCTTTTCGTGCGGCTAAATTTGCGGCTTGTGCTACAAACGATGTTCCGTTCATATCCCAAGGAAAATATCGTTGTTTTGTGTATCCTAACGAGCTGTTAATAATATCGGCTCCATTTTTATCTGCCCACTCGACGGCGGCAAGCCAATTTTCTTCTTCGGAAAAAGGTTCGGTTTTTATTTCGGTTTTTGCAAGTAAAAACTCGGCATCGGTAGCTAATCCTAATTTTTTTCCGTTAACTATTCCGCAAATATTTGACATTACCATTGTTCCGTGTGATATGGAATAGTAAACGTTTTTGCGTTTTTTTGTAAAATCGTAGGTTTTTATTATTCTATTGTTTTTTCTAACGTGCTCGAAAGCAGGATTTACATCTACCGTAGGAAATCCTCCATCGAATATTGCAATCCTGACTCCTTTTCCGGTTATGTTTTTTTTTGCAAAATATTCCCCGCCCATCTCTTGTAATTGCATTGTTCGTAATTGTTCTTTGTTGTATGTTAATGTTGTATCGTAATCATACTCGGCAATATAGGTCGATAATGTAATTGGTCGTATGTATTTTACAAATGGTAATTTTTTTATTTTGTTTATCTCCGATTTATCGGCATAAACAGCCAAGGCATTAAACCAACGTGTTTCTGATGTTATTGAATCGACAATATTATTTACGATAAGTTTGTATTTTTTATTTATGGGGAAATCGGTGCTGTCGTAAAGTGATATATTGTTTTTTAAACGTCGTGTTATTGCTTTTTTATCGAAATATTTATATGGGTTAAATGTTGTTTTTTTGTTTTTAAAAACTACCCAATATTTGTTTTGCGAAAATAGGTTTACGGATATTATAATAAATATCAAGTATAGTATAATTTTTTTCATTTTATAAAATTAAACAAAAATATTAATTTACAATTAAAAAAATTATAAGTTTTAAATCTTGGTTTTAATAAACTTAATTATTTAAGAGTTCGTTAATTGGCTGTCCTGTTGTTCCGTTAGGAAACGGAATGTTTAATATTAATGATATTGTAGGGGCTATGTCTTCTATATTTACGTTTCGGGTTATTATGTTTCGTTTTATTTTCCAACCGTAAAAATATAACGGAACATTTGTGTCGTAGTTGTAACCCGAGTTGCTCGATACCAAATATGTTTTGTCCTCGATAAATCCGGGCATAAGGTTTATTATAATGTCGCCCGAACGTTTTTGGTTAAATGAGTTTTGCATTTTACTAAGTAGTCCTTGATTAAACGATGTTTTTAATAAAATTGATGATGTTAGTGCGTTTGCTACGGCATTGTATTGTATAATAAAGTTTGCCACCCGTTGTTGCATCTCGTTAAGATTTATTTTTGAGTCCTCGATAAGGTTATGGTTTAAGTATATTTGTTTATCCATATATGCGGTTATCCAATTGGCTTCGCCATATATTGCGTTTAGATACGAGCGTAAAAGTGCAATTGAGTAGTTGTGTTTAAATCTGCCTGCCGGTATTTTTATTGATTTAAGGTATTCGGGATTTTCGGACACTCCATGGTCTGATGTTAGTATAATAAGAACATTTTTTTTGCCTACTTGTTGGTTTATAAAATCGACCAAATGTGCTATGTCTTTATCTAAACGCAGGTATGTGTCTTCGAGTTCAACCGACTTGTTTCCATATAAATCGTCGATATTTTTTGTTGCCGAAAATATTACCGATAAAAAATCGGTATTATTATCTTGTCCGAGTTTCTCGTTGAGAATTGTAGCTATTGCAAAATCGTGAACAAGGGTGTTTCCGTATGGTGTATTTGTTAATATGTTATAGTTTGTTATGTTTTTTTCGGAATTTCCACTAAGTTTTAACAGGTTATATGGAAATGTTATTTTGTGTTTTATTCCGAACTCGTAAATATTTGAGTCTTTTAAACTCTCGGTATATTTAGCGATTGGGAGTAATGTTTCCCAAGTTTTTTGCATGTAAATATCTTGCAGTCCTTTATTATTAAATTTATTTACCCATTTTGGCAATTCTTTTGTATAATAAGAGCTTGTTGTAAATTTTCCTTCGTTTGTATTAAACCAAAATGCTGCATTGGCAATATGTCCTCCTGATAAAACTGCCGATGTTTTATCGAGGGATATGCTGTAAATTTTTGACTCGGGTGAGTTTATTTTAAGTTCGTCGTTTATTGTTGATGTTAAAATGTTGTTTGGTATTGCTCCGTCGTAGTCTTTGTTAAAACCTATTTGTTTATATTTTTTTGAGTTAACGCAGTCTTCGGTTTTATTATTTATACGTTTTATCCATTTGTTTGATATAATACCGTGTTGCGACGGATTGCATCCTGTTAATATTGTGGTTATTCCCGGTGCTGTTTGGGTAAGTAAATAATTGTAGTTTGCGTATTTAAATGTTGTTCCTTGATAAAAAAATCGTTTAAACCCGTTATTATCGAATTTTTTCCAGTATCTGTTTAAAAACTCGGGTTTCATTTGTTCTACAATAATAGTTACAACTAATTTTGGTTTTTGTGGTGGTATATTGTTTGTTTTTTGGGCTAAAATATTAATAGATATCAATAATAAAAATATTAGCAGATGTAGTTTGTTCATAGAATTAATAAATATAAAATGTATTATACAAATATTATATTTTTTGATAAGTTTTGATTTTTTTATAAAAATTTTTATTAACAAAATTTAGTTGATTATAATTTTTATTACTTTTGCAAAAAAAGGCTGCGTGGCTCAATTGGATAGAGCATCAGATTTCGGCTCTGAGGGTTGTGGGTTCGAGTCCCGCCGCGGTCACTAATAAAATTTAAAGAATGTAATAAACGTCTGAAACTCTTGTTTTTTAGGCGTTTTTTTATGCGTAAAATTTATTTTGAATTAAAAATTACAATTAATTAAAGATTAAAGATTAAAGATTGAAAATTAAAGATTAAAGATTAAAGATTAAAGATTAAAGATTAAAATTAATTAATAATTCAAAATTAATAATTCAAAATTATAAAAAAATCCTTGTTGTAATGGTAGTTAGACTTTGAGAGCATATTTTGTATTACGTTTATTTCCAGCACATTACAGGTGCTTTTAATTAGTATTTTATAAAAAACGGCTAAAAAAACCGTCTTTTTTTGAGTTTGCAAAAATACAATTTTTTTTCAATAAATCAAAGAACTTTTTTTATTAAAAAAACAA
>JALSQC010000050.1 GCA_026985625.1 Bacteroidales bacterium
GCTTTGTATATAATATCAGACCATAAATTTCTATCGAAATTAAACCATTTTTCGAAACCAAATGTTTTTCGGTAAAAGTTTGGTGGAATATTAAGGGCTAACATTGCAGCCTCGATTAAAAATGTTCCCGAACCGCACATTAAATCAATAAAATTAGATTTTTTGTCCCAATTTGATTGTAAAATTATGCCTGCTGCCAGAACTTCGTTTAACGGGGCTTTCCCGGGATTTTTGCGATAGCCTCTTTTGTTTAGCGACGAGCCCGAACTGTCTAACGATACAGTGCAGAAGTCTTTTGATATATGAATGTTTATTCGTAAATCAGGGTTCTCAACATCTACATTTGGGCGTTTGTTGTATTTTTCTCTAAAAAAATCGGCAATAGCATCTTTTGATTTGTATGATATATATTTAGAATGGTTAAATAAATCGGAGTTTAAAACGGTATCGATAGCAAATGTATTTTTTGTATTTAAATATCTATCCCAATATATGTTTTTTATGTTTTTATAAAGGTCTTTTTCGTTACGTAGTTTAAATTTCCATATAGGAACTAAAACTCGTAAAGCGGTTCTAAGGTGTAGATTTGCTTTGTATAATATTTCTTTATTGCCTGTAAATTTTACAGCTCGGTTTTTAATATTAATATTTTTGCCTCCTAATTTTTTTATTTCGTCGGCAAGAGTATTTTCGAATCCTTTTAACGATTTTGCAGTTATTTCAAATTCGGGTTTTAGAAATTCTGTTTTATGCATTAATGTTTTTTTATTGCTTTATGTATTTTTTTTGTTAGCTTGATAACTGTTCTGCGTCCTGTTTTTTCTGATAATGTAATAAAAATATCATCGGATAATCCTTTAAAATGATAAATAGAGTTATCTTTATTGCTACCTGTTATATAATCTCCTAAATTACGGTTATTTGTTACTTTCTCGTCTTTTGATGCCGATGCAAATGTTGATGTTATTTCTTTATCAACATTTCCGTAGTAAAGCGAAAATTCTGCAGTAACCGAACAGCTGCTGACATCAAAACTTTGTCCGTTATATTCTGAGCTTTCGTCGTTTATTGTTTCTGTAGATATTGTTTCCGAAACATTAAATTTATCTATTATAAGTGTAAAATCGGGGTTATTGTTGTCGGTTTCGTTTAGGTTATAAATATCTAATTCGTTTTTAAGTGCTGTTAGGTATTTTTCTTTATAGTCTTGTAACGAGTAGTTATTTATGTATTTGGTATTGTCGTAATCTTGTTTTTGAGGTGTAAAATTAATTACAATTTTTATGCTTTTTGGTTCTTTAAGAGGTTTTGATATATAGCAAGATTGGGTAATAAGTGTTATTGCTGTTAATATAAATAAGTAGTTTAACTTCATTTGTTTATAATCTGGTATTTAGTTAATATTTAATAAATTACAAAATTTATTTATGTATCAGATAAATAATAATGTCTGATATTGTAAGTTATCATAAATAAATATTATGCTATTTTTTTTCGTCGTTAGATGCTGTTTTTTTGAAAACTCCTTCTAAACGGAATCCTGGAGTTATATATCGTGCTTTTGACGGGTCGTCGGTAAAATAAATTTTACCGTTAAAAGGTATATCTCTGTTAGTGTCAGGGTCTTTTAACAATGGGTCGTGTTCGTCTTTGGTAATATAAACCGAAAAGTTACTAAACCCCCATTTTTTAAATTTCCATTTAAGACTCCATTGTTGGTATAATTTTTTGTCGTCTGTTTTGTAAACGGCAATATCTGCATCTTTTTCGTTATCTACCTCGAGTAAAATTAAATTGGCATCAGAAGGATAAGCCATTTCTATTACTGTTTGAGAATTAGCATTTATTCCCCAAAAGACAAATAATAATATTATTATAAATTTCCCCATTGTTTAAATTTAGCTTACAAATATATAAAAATAAGATGTAAAATGCAAATTATTGTGTTATTAAATTGTTTTTGTTAATAAAAAAATATTTTTAAATTAATAATATTATTTTTACAAAAAAAATAGAATGGAACAAATAATAAATAATTATCCTTATGTTTTTTTAATATTAGGTTTTATATTGTTGATTTATAGTGGTAATTATTTGGTTAAAGGGGGAGTGGCTTTAGCTAAAAAATCTAATATTCCGCCAATAATAATAGGGTTAACTATTATTTCGTTTGGGACATCTATGCCCGAATTATTGGTTAGTGTTAATGCTGCTAATCATGGGCATTCGGGTATTTCTATTGGTAATGTAATAGGGTCTAATATTGCAAATATAGGTTTGGTTTTAGGTTTAACAGCTTTGTTAATGCCTTTGCCTGTAAAAAAGAAATCAATTATTTTTGATTGGGCTGTAATGCTTATATCGATATTATTATTTTTTGTTTTTATAAAATTATCTTCTGATAATGTTTTTAATAGAATTTATGGTGTAATATTTTTAATTTTATTGGTTTTTTATATAATTTTCTCTATAAAATTTAATAAAAAAAATTATGTTCCCGATATTTCTGTTGATAAACAAATGAATATATTTTTAGCTTTATTTTTTATAATAATTTCATCGGTAGGTTTAAAATTTGGTTCCGATTTTTTGGTTGATAGTGCATCTAATATTGCTAAAAGTTTTGGAATAAGCGAATATATAATATCGGTAACAATTATTGCTTTTGGAACAAGTGTTCCGGAACTTGCAACATCAATTATTGCTGTGTTTAAAAACGAAACCGACATATCTATTGGTAATGTAATAGGTTCTAATATATTTAATGTTTTTGCAATACTTGGAATAACAGGATTGGTAAGCCCAATACATATTGATAATAAAGTAATGAGTAACGATATTTTTTGGGTTTTAGGATTGTATATTTTATTGTTTTTATTTATCTTACCTCTTAAAAATGCAAAAATATCAAGGTTAAAAGGTGTAGTTTTATTGGGTGTTTATATTGTTTATATAATTTTGATTGTAAAATAATTTAGTATATGATAAAAGTAGAGAACATAAATAAATCGTTTGGCGATTTAAAGATTTTAAAAAATATTAATTTGCAAATACACGATAACGAGATAGTATCTATAGTTGGAGCAAGTGGAGCTGGAAAAACAACTCTTTTGCAGATAATGGGAGCTTTATCTAAACCTGATTCGGGTAGAGTAATTATTAATGGTAAATATATTGGAGAGTTAAAACAAAGACAATTATCTGTTTTTAGAAATCAAAATATTGGATTTGTATTTCAATTTCATCATTTATTGCCTGAATTTACTGCTTTGGAAAATGTTTGTATTCCTGCATTTATAGCAAAGAAAAAGAGAGCCGAGGTAGAGAATAGAGCAAAGGAGTTATTAGGTTTTTTAAATTTATCGGACAGGATAACTCATAAGCCGAATCAAATGTCAGGAGGCGAAAAGCAAAGGGTTGCAATTGCAAGAGCGTTAATAAATAATCCAAAAGTAATTTTTGCTGATGAGCCTACGGGAAATTTAGACTCAAAAAATACTAAGGAACTTTACGATTTATTTTTTTCGTTACGCAAAAAATTTGGACAAACTTTTGTCATTGTAACTCATAATTTATCGTTAGCCGAACGTTCCGATAAAAAATTTATTATTGAGGATGGCGAGATAAAAAATTAAAAATATTTTTGTAAGTTATTTTCGATTCGGTTTAAAATATTATTGTTGTTTGATTTTTTAAATTTATCACCTGTAATTTTTTCGTAAAGTTCTATGTATCTGTTAGATATGTTATTTATTATTTCGTCGGTCATTTTTGGTAATTGTTCTCCGTTTCGACCTTGAAAATTATTTTTCATAAGCCATTCGCGAACAAATTCTTTTGATAGTTGTTTTTGAGGTAATCCTTTATCAAAATTTTCTTTATATTTATCTAAATAAAAATAACGTGATGAGTCGGGTGTGTGTATTTCGTCTATTAGATATATTTTATTATCTTTTTTTCCAAATTCGTATTTAGTATCAACTAAAATAAGACCTTTTTCTTTAGCTATTTGGGTTCCTCTTTCGAATAGTTTAATGGCTATTTTTTCTAATTCTTCGTATTCGTCAATTGTAATTAATCCTTGTTCAATAATTTCTTTTTTTGATATATCGGCATCGTGTTCGCCTTGTTCGGCTTTTGTTGTTGGTGTTATTATTGGTGTATCAAATTTTTGGTGTTCACGCATTCCGTCTGGAATTTTTATTCCGCAAATTTCGTGTATTCCGCTTTTATATGTTCGCCACGAGCTTCCGGTTAAATAACCACGGACAATCATCTCAACAGGATATGGTTTGCATAAGTGTCCTACTGTTACCATAGGGTCGGGCGATTCTATTTTCCAATTTGGAACTATATCGTTTGTTAAATCTAAAAATTTTGATGCTATTTGGTTTAAAACTTGTCCTTTATAGGGTATTCCTTTAGGTAAAACAACGTCGAAAGCCGAAATTCTATCGCTTGCAATCATTATTAATATTTCGTTATTTATGTTGTAAACATCGCGTACTTTACCTTTGTAGAATGATTTTTGATTTTTAAACTTAAAGTTTGTTTTTGTAAGAGTTTCCATTATAAATTTTTTGTTGTAAAGTTAAATATAATTGTATTATTTTTTATAAAATATTTAATATTTCGATTAAGTTTTTTATTTCGAAAGTAATTTGTTCGTTATGTGATATTTGTTTTGGATTGAAGTAAATTTGGTCTATTCCAAATTTTTTTGCTCCAAGTATAT
>JALSQC010000051.1 GCA_026985625.1 Bacteroidales bacterium
TTGAACTGCATTATGCATAAACATTGGATTTTTAGCGATGTAATTAACATCGAACTTAGCTCTTTTAGATTTGTTTAAGTCTTGCTTAGCAATACTGTAATGTTGTGCAAAACTACCAAAACTAAATAAAGCTGTTGCAATAATTAGTAAAAATTTTCTCATGTTTTTATTTTTTAAATGTTAACAATACAAATATAGATTTTTTACGATTAAAAACAAAAAATAAATTTAATTTTTATACAAAAATTTATAACATTAATCATTTTTATATATTTAAATTTTTATTAATTTTACTTTTTTAAATAAAAAAGTTATGGTAAAAAAAATTATAATAATTATACTATTGGCAATAGTAACAATTAATGCTAATTTTGTTTTAGCCGATGAGGGTATGTGGGTAGTGTCTTTAATAGGTAAGAACTACGAACAAATGAAAAAATTAGGTCTTAAATTATCTCCGGAAGATATATACAACATAAATCATGCATCTATAAAAGATGCTGTAATACAATTTGGTTGGGGTTGTACCGGTGAGGTAGTGTCTGACGAAGGATTAATTTTTACTAATCATCATTGTGGATTTTCGTATATCCAAAAACACAGTACTGTTGAACATAATTATTTAGCCGATGGATTCTGGGCTATGAATAAAAAACAAGAACTTGCTAATCCCGGATTAACTGCAAAATTTTTGATAAGAATAGAAGATGTTACAAATGAAGTTACAAAAAAACTTAATAATACGGGGTTAACCGAAGAACAACGTAATTTAAAATTAAAGGAGATTTATAAAGAAATAATAAAAAATCGTGTAAAAAATACAGATTATACCGGAGATGTAAAACCTATATTCGAGGGTAATCAATTTTTATTATATGTTTACGAAATTTATAAAGATGTTCGTTTGGTTGGAGCTCCGCCATCGTCAATAGGAAAATTCGGTGGCGATACTGATAATTGGATGTGGCCACGCCATACAGGCGATTTTTCTGTTTTTAGAGTTTACACTTCGCCCGACGGAAAACCTGCTGAGTTCTCACCTGATAACATACCCTTAAAACCAAAATATGTTTTACCTGTATCAAAAAACAGATTAAACGAAGGTGAGTTTGCAATGATAATAGGTTATCCGGGTAGAACAAATAGATATATGTCGTCGTTTGGAGTTAATCAAGCTTTTAAATACATTAATCCTGCAATAATTAAGATACGTACAAAAAAATTAGATATATTAAAAAAAGATATGGACGATAATTTAGAGGTTAAAATTAAATACTCTACAAAATATGCCCATTCAAGTAATTATTGGAAATATTTTATAGGTCAAAATAAAGGAATACAGCGTTTACATGTTATAGAAAAAAAACAAGAGCAAGAAAAACAATTTCAAGCATGGGTTAACGAAAATAATGAAAGAAAAAATAAATACGGAACATTATTGTCCGATTTAAAAAAGACCTACGACGATTTAAAAGATTTTAATCTTGTTAAAATTTATTATAAAGAGGCAGCAATACGAGGTTCCGATGGAATATACGTAGCATATAAATTTTTAAATTTATATAAAATTTTAGATAATGATATTGTTAATAAAGACGATTATAATAACGAGGTAGAGAAATTAAAAAAATATTCGCACGAGTATTTTAGAGATTTTAATCTTTCAACCGATATAAAAGTTACATCGGCGTTATTAGAAATTTATTTTAATGATATTACCCCGGAATATCATCCTACAATTTTTTCTACTATAGAAAAAAAATATAAAAAGAATTTTACTAAGTATTATACATCAGCATATAAAAATTCAATATTCAGATCAGAAGAAGCATTAGATAAATTTTTAGAGAAACCATCGCTTAAACAGCTATCAAACGATCCTATATTTAAGTTAATGCACTCTATTTACGGAAGTTATAGTAAATTTGAGATAATTAACCACTTGACAATTGACTTGCAAAATAGATTAAAACGTAAGTATATGAAAGGATTAATGGAAATGCAAAAAAATAAAAATTTTTATCCTGATGCAAATCTTACAATGCGATTAACTTACGGTAATGTTAAATCTTATATACCAAAAGATGCTGTTTCGTATAATTACTATACGACTCTTAAAGGAGTTATGGAAAAAGAAGACCCTGATAATGACGAATTTATTGTTCCTGAAAAATTAAAAGAACTTTATAAGAAAAAAGATTATGGTGATTATGCTCAAGACGGTAAGTTAGTAACTTGTTTTTTAACAAATAACGATATTACCGGAGGAAATTCGGGTAGTCCGGTTATTAACGGAAACGGAGAGCTTATAGGAATTGCTTTCGATGGCGACTGGGAGGCTATGAGTGGAGATATAGTATTTGAACCTAATTTACAAAGAACAATTGTTGTTGATATACGTTACGTATTATTTATTATTGATAAATTTGCAGGAGCTAATAATTTGATTCAAGAAATTAAATATGCTCCAAAGCAAAAATATCAAAAACCATTACCAAAAAGAAATAACGATTTTGAAAGCGGAAATAAAATACATTGATTTTATTATTGTTGCTTAAAATTTATTGTAAACATCAAAGTTTCTTAAAAATTCGATAGATTTATTTATTTCTTTAAACATAATTTTGTCGTTTTCGATAAAAGGCACTGTTTTTCTAAATTCCGATAATAAATTTTCTAATTTATCCGATGTTTTTAAAGGGCGTCTAAACTCAATAGCTTGTGATGCTGTAAATAATTCAATAGCTAATATTTTTTCGAGATTACGAACAACTTTGTATAATTTAGTAGCAGCATTTGCTCCCATACTTACGTGATCTTCTTGTCCTTGTGATGACTCAATTGAATCAACCGATGCAGGCGTGCATAATTGTTTATTTTGACTAACTATAGATGCTGCTGAATATTGGGCAATCATAAATCCTGAATTTAGCCCGGCATTTTTTACTAAATAAGATGGTAATCCGCGTTTGCCTGATATTAGTTGATATATTCTACGTTCCGATATATTTCCTAATTCGGCTAATGCTATGCTTAAAAAATCCATACTTATAGCAATAGGTTGTCCATGAAAGTTTCCTCCCGATATAATTAAATCGTCGTCGGGAAAAATTGTAGGATTATCGGTAACCGAATTAATTTCTGTTTCAAAAACTTGTTCGGCATAAGATATTCCGTCTTTTGATGCTCCGTGAACTTGAGGAATACATCTAAAAGAGTAGGGGTCTTGAACATGTTCTTTTTTTTGTTTAATAATTTCGCTGTTTAATAGGTAATTTCTTATGTTATCGGCTGTTTCTTTTTGACCGTTATGTTTACGGACATTTTGTATTTGAGGATAAAAAGCTTCTATTCGTCCGTCAAATGCTTCTAACGATATGGCTCCAATAGCATCGGCAAATTTAGATAGTTTTTTTGCTTTTATTGTAGCCCAAACGGCAAATGAACTCATAAATTGAGTTCCGTTTAGCAGAGCTAATCCTTCTTTGGAACTAAGTTTAATAGGTTCGATATCTATTTTATTGTATAGTTCGGCTCCTGTAATTTTTTTATTTTTAAAATACACTTCTCCCAATCCTAATAATGGTAACGATAAATGTGCTAAAGGAGCTAAATCGCCTGATGCTCCTAATGAGCCTTGTTGATATATAACAGGCAAAATATTATTATTAAAAAAATAGATTAATTGATTAACAGTTTCTAATTTTACTCCTGAGTGTCCGTATGATAAAGATTGAATTTTAAGTAAAATCATTATCTTAACAATTTGTTTTGGAACTTCTTCACCTACACCACAGGCATGAGACATAACAAGGTTTGTTTGTAAATTTTCTAAATCATTATTTGATATTGATTTATTATAAAGCGAACCAAAGCCTGTATTTATTCCATATATTGGATTTTTAACTTCGTTAATTTTTTTATCAAGATAATTTCTGCATTTTATTATTTGATTTTTTGATTCTTCTGATAATTTAATTTGTATTTTATTTTTTAATATATAATCAATTTTTGATAATGTTAATTTTTCGTTATTTATATAATAAGTTTTCATAATTATTTTATTTAAAAATATATTTAGTTTTATGGTAAAAGATTATAGAAATAGTATTGCGATAGTATGGGATATAAAAATAAGTATTATACAAATAGTGCGGAACGATTAATTTTAATTATAAAGTATAAATAATCCATATTACAAATTTGGTAAAAATTTATTAAAATATATAAAAAATCCCGTAAATTTTACGGGATTTTTTAATTATCTGTTAACAACAACAACTCCTTTATATTCGTGAGGAACTCCGTTTACATCCACCAGATTAACTTTCCAAAGGTATGTTCCTACTTCTACATAATCTCCGGTATTATTATACCTTCCATTCCAACCACCTTCTACACTTTCTAATTTATCTGTTCCCGGAGGACATTTATCCGATTTGTAAATTATTTGTCCCCAACGATCGTAAACGGTTAATTGATATTGTGTTTTATCTATTCCAACACCTTTTGGATAAAAGTATTTGTTGCCTATTCCTGCTCCCGGAGTAAATGCTGTAGGCACATAGAATGTATGTTCCTCGTTTACTTTTACTTTATGGTAAACAGTATCAACACAACCATAAATTGTACTAACAACTAATTCTACATTATATTCTCCTTCTTTATCGTATTTGTGAGTAGGATTTTGTATTGTTGCTGTTGTATTATCTCCAAAATTCCAATACCAATTT
>JALSQC010000052.1 GCA_026985625.1 Bacteroidales bacterium
AAACCTGCTCTTAAATAACGAAAAAGAATTTTCAACAACACGCAATCTGTTTGTTATAGAAAAAAACGCCCAAGCCGAAATAATATTCTGCAACGATTCTCTATCAGAAAATAAATTTCTTACAAACTCGTTAACCGAGATTTATGTCGGCGAAAATGCAAACCTAAATTATTATAAAATACAAAACGACCACAACGAATCGGCAAATATATCATCAACATTTATACATCAAGCAAAAAACTCAAATGTTTTAACAGTAATAACATCGCTTATAGGAAAAATTATACGAAACAATATGTTTGTTAATATTGCAGGCGAAGGAGCAAGTAATAAAACCTACGGATTAGCTTTAACCGACAAAAAACAACATATCGACAACTTCTCATACATTAAACATAACACAGCAAACAGTAACAGCTATCAGTTATTTAAACATATTCTCGACGATAGCTCTACAGGAGCTTTTAGTGGAAAAGTTTTAGTTAATAAAGACGCACAAAAAACAAATGCAATACAGTCTAACAACAATATTTTACTTACCGATAACGCTAAAATGAACACAAAACCACAACTTATAATATATGCCGACGATGTTAAATGTAGTCACGGAGCAACGGTAGGACAATTAGACGACGATGCAATGTTTTATATGCAAGCCCGTGGAATACCAAAAAAAGAAGCTAAAATGCTGTTAATGTATGCTTTTGCAAATGATATATTACAAAATATAAAAAACAAAAGCCTTAAACAAAGTTTAGAAGACTTGGTTACCCGCCGTTTAAACGGCGAGTTAGGACTATGCAGAAACTGTGTAGCAAGAATAATTGATTAATATCATTTTTAAAACAAAAAAATTTATATACTTTTATTAAAAAAATATAATGAACTTTAATATAAACAAAATACGACAAGATTTTCCTATACTACGGCAAAAAGTATATAATAAATCGTTAATATATTTTGATAACGGAGCAACATCGCAAAAACCACAACAAGTAATAGATGTTTTAAACGACTACTACTTAAAACACAACAGTAATATACACAGAGGAGTGCATTTTTTAAGCGAAAAAACAACACAAGCATACGAAACAGCACGAAAAACAATAAAAAATTTTATTAACGCCGATAACGATTACGAAATAATATTTACAGCCGGAACAACCGCATCTATTAATTTGGTAGCATATAGCTTTGCCGAAAAATTTTTATTCGAAGACGACGAAATTATTATATCGGAAATGGAACACCACTCAAATATTGTTCCTTGGCAAATTGCTTGCGAAAGAAAAAAAGCAAAACTAAAAATAATACCATTTAACAATAACGGCGAACTAATATTAGACGAATATAAAAAACTAATTACACAAAAAACCAAATTAATTGCAGTAAATCACATATCAAACTCGTTGGGAACAATAAACCCTATAAAAGAAATTATAAAAATTGCACATTCAAACAATATACCCGTTTTAATAGACGGAGCACAAGGCATACAACACCAAAAAGTAGATGTAAAAGATTTAGATTGCGATTTTTATTGTTTCTCAGGACATAAAGTATATGGACCAACAGGAATAGGCGTTTTATACGGAAAACAAAAATGGCTCGATGCTCTACCACCATATCAAGGTGGCGGAGATATGATAAAATCGGTTAGTTTCGAAAAAACCGTTTATAACGATTTACCATTTAAATTCGAAGCAGGAACAACAAACTACATAGGAGCAATTGGACTTGGACAAGCAATAAAATACATTGATAATATAGGAATTGACGAAATAATAAAACACGACAAAAAACTTATAGATTATGCACACAAAAAATTACTAGAAATACCCGAAATTACAATATACGGACAAGCCGAAAAAAAATCATCGATAATATCATTTTTAATTAACGGAATACACCATTTCGACACAGGAATGCTACTCGATAAAATGGATATAGCCGTAAGAACCGGAACACATTGCACAATGCCATTAATGAAACATTACGGAATAGAAGGAACCGTAAGAGCATCTTTCGGAATTTATAACACTTGCGACGAAATTGATATTTTATACAACGCAATAAATAAAATAATTAAAATGTTTAAAAAATAATAATACAATAAATATGACAATTAACGAAATACAAGACCAAATAATAGAAGAATTTTCGATTTTTGACGATTGGATGGACAAATACTCATACGTTATAGATTTAGCCAACGATATGCCAATAATTGATATAAACAAAAAAAACGAAAAAAATCTTATTAACGGTTGCCAATCAAAAGTCTGGTTAGATGCAAAATTTAAAGATAATAAAGTAATATTTGCAGCCGATAGCGATGCAATAATAACAAAAGGTATAATATCACTATTAATAAGAGTTTTATCGAACCACAGCCCCGAAGAAATAATTAACGCCAATTTATATTTTCTTGATAAAATAGGCTTACGCGAAAACCTGTCGCCAAACCGAAGCAACGGATTAAATGCAATGATAAAACAAATGAAAATGTATGCAATAGCATATAATCAAAAATTAAAACAACTATAAAACTATGGCAGAAGAAAATTATTTACAACTCGAAAATACAATTTTACAAGTCCTAAAATCAATATACGACCCCGAGATACCTGTAAACATATACGATTTAGGATTAATATACCGCATAGATATCGACGACGAAAACAATGTAGATATAGATATGACACTTACTGCTCCAAATTGTCCTGTAGCCGACTCGTTGGTTATGGAAGTTAGAGACAAAATTGCATTTATAAACGGAGTAAAAGCTGCTAATGTAAATCTGGTTTTTGATCCACCGTGGGATAAAGAAATGATGAGCGAAGAAGCAAAATTAGAATTAGGCTTCTTATAAAACATGAGAAAATATCTGCTAATTATATTATCTATATTTACAATATTATCTTGTAACAATAATACAAAAACAAACAACAATACAAATAAAAAAAAAGATAGTATTTTTGTAAAACCTATTGTAAGATTATACGGATTTAATACCGACTCATTCTTTATTGTTAACGGAGAAATTAAAAAAAATCAAAATTTATCAGATATTTTTTCCAAAAACAACATACCATACACAGACTTAGAATCAATAATTAAACTACCGGATTCTGTTTTTAACGTAAAACATCTAAAACCGGGAAACAAATACACAATATTTTTCTCAAACGACAGCTTAAAAAAACCAAAATACTTTGTCTATCAAAACAACAAAATCGATTATACTATTTTTAATTTACAAGACAGCTTAAAAGTAAAAACCAAAAGCAAACCCGTAACAATAAAAAAATCGTATGCAAAAGGAACAATAAAAACATCGTTATGGAATGCAATGATAGATAATAATTTAAACCCCATACTTGCTAACAAATTATCAGATATTTATGCTTGGTCTATAGACTTTTTCGGACTACAAAAAGGCGATAAATTTAAAATAATTTACGAGCGGCAATTTGTCGACTCGCAAGAAATAAACATAGGAAAAATTTTAGCTTGCTACTTTATGCACGATAGCACCGATTTTTATGCAATACCTTTTGTTCAAGACAGTATTCGTGCATTTTTCGACCAAGATGGAAACAGTTTAAGAAAAGCATTCTTAAAAGCACCATTAAAATTTTCGCGAATAAGCTCCCGTTTCTCAGAACACCGCTATCATCCTGTTTTAAAAATATACCGACCACATCACGGAGTAGATTACGCAGCACCAACAGGAACTCCCGTTCACACAATAGGCGACGGAAAAGTTATATTTAAAAAATATACCCGTGGCGGAGGCAATTGTGTAAAAATAAAACACAATGCAATATACACCACAAGCTATATGCACTTATCGCGATTTGCAAAAATAAAAGTAGGCGATTATGTTAAACAAGGCGATTTAATAGGATACGTAGGACAAACAGGATTAGCAACAGGTCCTCACTTAGATTTTAGGTTTTATAAAAACGGAAAACCGGTTGACCCTTTAAAAGTAAAATCCCCTCCGGTTTTACCAATTAAAAAAGAAAATATCGATAAATTTAATAAAGTAAAAAAACAAATATTAAACGAGCTAAATAAGTTTTAATAAAATATAAAAAATTATAATTTTACTAATGTTTAAAATGTCTTATGCCTGTAAAAACCATTGACATATTATTTTTATTACAATAATCGATAGAGTCTTTATCGCGAACCGAACCTCCCGGCTGAATTACTGCTTTAATTCCCTGAGCATTAGCAATTTCAACCGAGTCGGCAAACGGAAAAAAAGCATCAGACGACATAACGGCTCCGTTTAAGTTAAAATTAAAATTTTTTGCTTTTTCTATTGCATGTTTTAATGCGTCGATACGCGATGTTTGTCCTACACCACTTGCTATAAGTTGTTTATTTTTTGCCAAAACAATTGCATTTGATTTACTGTGTTTTACTATTTTATTTGCAAAAATTAAATCGTCAATTTCTTGTTTGCTTGGTTTTTTGTCGGTAACATAGTTAAAATCGTTATGGGTTTCTATTTTTAAATCTTTATCTTGATAAAGAACTCCATTTAATATTGTTCTAAATTGTTTTACATCTTTAATTTTTGTTTTTTGTATAAGTATTCTGCGATTTTTCTTTTTCTTAAAAATATCAAGAGCTTTTTGCGTGTAAGACGGGGCAATTATTACCTCCGAAAATATTTTATCAATTTCTACGGCTGTTTCCTCGTCA
>JALSQC010000053.1 GCA_026985625.1 Bacteroidales bacterium
TGTAATTTTAAAAAAATGGTTAAATCGTTTTTTGTATCCTAAAAGGTCGGTTTCTATATAGATTTTACCTATAACAATGTTTTTGTTTTGTTGGTCTATTATTGGTTTTATAACAATAATTGAGTTGTCTAATAAAATTGACGAATCGTTTGAAAATTTTGGTAAAATAAGTTTGTTCTTGTATAATGAGTCGCGTTTGTATGATGCTAAAATGTTGTTATTTGGCAATAGAATATGTGCTTGTGTAATATGTTCTTGGAATTTTAAAGAGTTTAGTTGTTCTGTTGCTGCTTGTTTATCGTTAAAAGCAACTGCTGCGGTGCTATTAGACGATATAACTTTTGCTAAAATGGAAATATCTTGTAACGATTTTATTTTAAATTGACTTTTGTCGTAAGCAGAAAAAATAATCATTGCAAAAATCATTGCTAATGTAGTAATAGTAACAACTAATGTTATAATCTTATATTTTATTGATATGTTTCTAAAATTTAATTTCATCGGTTATAATTTTACTTAGCGACAATAGTTTTGAGCTTATTATTAGTTGTTTTCTTTTAGCTGAGTTGTTGTTGATATAAAATCTGTATTTTGAATATTTTGGGGTAAAGTTTATGTTTCCTCCCGATATGCAAAAATCATCGATATTATCGCCAATAGTTAATACCGGTGATCTTTTTACTGCATTTAATATTCTTAGTAATTCTTCTTTTTTTACTTTTGGTATAAATAGTATGTTGCATTTGTCTATATCTTTTAGGTTTGAAAAATAAATGATTTTTATAGGACGTTGGTATAATGTTCTGCCTTCGAGTGCATTTTTTAATATTCCTTTAAACGGATTAAGTCCGTAAACACCTATTATAAATTCTTTTTTTATTGATTGTTTTGGCCATTTTACAAATTTTCCAAAGTTGTATATGTAAGCGGCTTTAACTTCATATTCTGAATATTGTTGAGAGTATGTTTTGTTAAAATAACCTATAAATACTATCGTAAATGATAGCATTAAAATAAGTTTTTTAATATTTTTCTCTTTTAAAATATTCATTATTTAGTTTTAACTTCAAAAATTTTAATATCTGTTCGTCTGTCGTTTTGTTTATCTATTTCGTTTTTTTCGTTTGTTGATTTGGTTTCGCCATAAAAATTAATTATAATGTTATTTATGTTTATTCCTTTTTCTATAAATAGTTTTAATACTGATATTGCTCTTTTATTCGATAATATTAGATTTGATTTATCATCTCCGGTTGCATCGGTATAACTATTTATTTCGACTCCCAAATTTTTATTGTTGATTAATATTTTAGTTATATCGTTAATTATTTGTAAGTATTTATTGTCTGTGTTGTATTGGTTTGATTTGTAATAAATACTTTTTGTAATAATATATTTTCTTTGCGATTTGGGTATTTTTCGTATTATTATTTTGTTGTGTGTTTTTTGCTTATCTTTGCTTGTAATTAAAGACGTATCGTTGTCTATAAGGTTATTATAGTCAATGTTATGTTTTGTGTTAAATGTTTCGAGAGTTGGCAGTGTTTTTATTGTATCACCATTTATTATAGTTAAATCTAAGTTAATTTTATTGCTGTCTTCGTTAAAATAGTATTTGCCTATTATTTCGTTATTATATTTTGTGTTTTTATTTATTTTTTCCAGTGCATTTGTATCGCTGTTTAGTATTGCATCGGTAATAGAGCTAATAAGTTTATCAAATTTGTTTTTGTTTATTTTACTTGTATCTTTTTTTATTATTTTTTTTGATTCGTTATCTATCTTTTCTAAACTTATTGTATCTGTTGTTTTTATTAATTTGTTGATAAGGTTTATTAAATCGGTATAATCTTTTTTATATATTGTATCTATTAACTGCGGCGATGAGTGTATTGTGTTATATATGTCATAAAATGTATTAGTTACGTGTATTTCTTGTCCTATTATATTTCCTTCGTTATCTAATTTAATAGGCGACAATATTATCTCTTGAAAAAGTTCGTAGAAATATATTTGGTCGGGAACAAAAATATCTACTTTATACGGAATATAACCTTTTGCCGAGATAATCATACTATAATGTTTATTTGGAGGAAATATCATTAAATATTTTCCGGTTTTGCTTGTCGAATTATATATGTATTTTAGTTTTGTATTTGTTTCTTTATCAATAATTCTAATTGTTGCTTTAATAGGTTTTGGGGGGTCGCCGGCCATAATTGTTCCTTTAACAAGAGTTAGAGGAATTGATTTATTTATTATTATTTTATATATGTCGTAATCTTTATATTTTTTTTGCTTGTTTGACGATATATATGCTGTCCCTTTACTTGCACTTAAAACAAAACTATAATCGTCGTATGTTGTATTTATGGGGTATCCCATATTTTTAGGTGGAGTCCAAGTATTATTGTTTATAAGCTCTGATAAATAAATATCGAAACCTCCAATTGTTTTATGTCCGTTTGACGAAAAATATAATGATTTATTATCGGGGTGAAAAAATGGAGCGTCTTCGTCATATTTTGTATTTATATCGTTTCCTAAATTAAGAGGGTTGGTTATATTTCCTAAACTATCAATATCAACTGAATATAAATCTTTACCTCCATATCCTCCCGGTCTGTTACTCGTAAATATTAATTTAGAGCCGTTGGCAGAAAGCGAGCAATTAAATTCGTCGTATATTGAGTTTACGGCATTACTTAGTCTTTTTATATTATAACATTTTGTTCCATCTAGTTTTCCTATGTATATATCGTAGTTTCCATTATTTAATATACTTAAAAATATTTGTTGTCCATCGTGCGAAAGTCCTGCTATTTTTATATCTTTTTTTCGATATTTTCTTTCAAAAATTAATTCTTTGGCTTCTGTCCATTTATTATTTTTTTTCTCTGAGAAAAATATTTTATTTTTAGTTTTGTTTTTTACATTAGTTTCTCGTGTAAAGAATATTATACTATTGTCGGCCGAAATAAAAGGTGTTTCTTCGGACATTTTTGTATTAATCTGTTTTGGTAATTTTTGTATTATAAATTTTGATGAATCGTTTACCATTACTTTTGCATACTTACAAACGGTAATCATTGAGTCTGTAAATCTTAAATATTCATCATTTTTGTATGATAATTTTTTGTAACGATTAAAATATTCAATAGACTTATCAAATTGATAATTTAAGTGATAAATAATTCCTAAATCTTTAAAAACAGTGGCAGGAATCAATTTTTTGCCATTGTCTATAGCATATTTAAGATAAGGTATTGCTTTTGTCTTTTCGTATTTTGTATTTAAATAGCATGCTCCTATGTGGTATTTTGTTTCGAAATTATTTGGCTCTAACGAATCTAATTTTAAAAAAAGCGGTAGGGCATCGGTAAATTTTTCGTTATTAAAAAGTGTTTGGGCTTTGTGTTTTATTAAATTTATATTTTGTGCATTAACAAGTAAATTACTTAGCAAAATGCTAATAAATATTAAAAAAAATATTTTGTTTTTTGTCTTCAATATTTAATCTTAGTTAATGTTTACTGTTAATGTATTTTATTTTTTTGTAAAGATAATATTTGTAAAATAATTTTTTTTATCAAAAAACTGATTTATAATTTTAAAATTATGATTGTCTAAGATTTCTGCTATTTCTTTTTCCGAAAATTTTTTTGATTTACTAAAATAAATGGGTTCCCATTTTTCTAATTCTACATCTAAATTTATTTTTGTTATATTTATTACTTGGTTAATTTTACTTAAAAAATACCATTTATATTCGCCTGTAACAGGATCATAGTTTGTGTAATACTCAAAATTATTTAAATTAATATTTCCTCCCAGTTCTGTATTTATTCTGTTTAATAAATAAAAACACCAATTTTTACAAGTTTCATGATAAGCTTTTCGTAATACTGTTGGAGACTTTTTTAAATCTATTCCAAATAAAACCATATCATCGTTTGAAATAAGTTTATGCAACGAATCTAAAAAACTATTAGACTCATCAGGAGTCAAGCCTCCAAAACTACTACCTATAAAAAAAATAATTTTTCTGTAATTATCATTATTATTTTTAAAATCTTTTAAAGCGGCAAAATAATCTTTATTAATATATTTTAATCTTAACTCAGGAAATATTTTTGAAAAATTACTTTTCAATTCAATTAAATATTTTTCGCTATAATCTATTGGATAATAGGTAAATATAGAGTTTAATTTAATTAATTCTTTAATCAGTATTTTTGTTTTATAACCATCGCCGGCTCCAAATTCAATTAATTGTATTTTTTTATTATTATAAGTAAATATTTTGCAAATTTCGGATTTGTAGTTTTCAAAAATTTCGTATTCCGAATTGGTTGGATAATAATATTCGTTAACCATTAACTCCTGAAAATAAATACTGCCTCTGTCATCGTAATATTGACGATCAGGTATATATTTATTTTTTGCAGTTAGTCCTTTTTTTACATCTAAAGCAAATTCATTATTCATAATAATTTTTATATATTTAAAATACTAAATTATAATTTTTTATTTATTTAAAATATATTTTAGCATAAAAACTATTATTTTATTATTAATTAAAAAATACCAATAAATAGGTATTGCAATAAAAACTTTATACTTTTTACTTTGTCAAAAAAAAACTATGAAAATATTTTATCTAATTTCAATTGTAATTCTTTTTAGTTTAAATATTAAAGCACAAGT
>JALSQC010000054.1 GCA_026985625.1 Bacteroidales bacterium
AAGTCGGGTTTATAACTTCGGCTTGATTTTTTATTTTTAAAGTTGTTTTGATTTGTTTGTTAAAAAACGATACTTTCCTTAAACTTTTAACATAGTTATATATTGAAAAATTTTATAATTAAAAAAAAGCTTAAGGTTACGTTATTTGCTGTTGTTTTTTTGCTATTTTTCGGTTTTTTTTGTAAATAAATAAAATAATTCATTTATTTTTAAAAAGTTATTTACTTATAAAAGTGCCAACTTATAGCAAATATGATATAAAAAAGGGACTTAAATAGTCCCTTTTTATTATACAAATGTTATTATTTGTTCATTAACATTTTGTCTATAGCTTTAACTGCTTTATATGCATCGGCTATTGCAGATATTGCATCGGCTCTTCTATTAACAGAATCGCCTCCGGCAAATACTTTAGAGTCACCGGTTTGCATATCTTCGTTTACTAATATCCTACCTCGTTCAATTTGTATTTTCTTTTGGAAAGTTTCAGGTATAAATGAATAATCGCCTTCTTGTCCTATAGCACCAATAACAGTATCTACTTCTAATATTGTTTCGCTACCTTCGATTGCAACAGGACGAGGACGTCCACCTTTATCATCTGCTACCATTTCGGCTTTAAGATATTCTATAGCTTTTACTTTTCCGTTATCTCCTTTAATGATTCTTGTAGGTATAGCTTGTGTTATAATATTTACGCCTTCGTGTTGAGCTGCTTCTATTTCTTCCCAATCGGCAGGCATATCTTCTATTCTTCTACGGTAAAGTATTGTAACATCTGCTCCGTAACGAGCAGATACTCTTGCTCCGTCAATAGCAACGTTTCCACCACCTATAACGGCAACTTTTTTGCCTACATCGTAGCTTTCTCCTGCATTTATTTTTCCAAGATAGTCAACTGCTGATATTGCACCGGGAATATTTTCGTTTTCGATTCCTAAATTCCATGCTTTTTGGAAACCTACAGACATAAATATTGCATTGTATTTTGCATGCAAGTCTTCGAATTTAATGTCTTTTCCTACTTTGGTGTTATATTTAAATTTAACACCTACTTTTTCCATATATTCAACTTGTTTATCAACGCTATCTTCGGGGAATCTATAT
Source organism: Bacteroidales bacterium (assembly GCA_026985625.1). GTDB lineage: Bacteria > Bacteroidota > Bacteroidia > Bacteroidales > JAFGXI01 > JALSQC01. Next base: position 1,108 of record JALSQC010000054.1, read on the forward strand.
TTTGGTATTCCGTAGAATGTCATACCTCCTGCATGTGCACGAGCTTCGAATATGGTAACATCGTAGCCTTGTAGTGCTAAATAATATCCGGCTGTAAGACCACCGGGTCCTGCACCTATTATTGCTACTTTATATCCGTTTGCTTCTTTTATTTCGGGATTAACAATTTCTTTTATTTTTTCGGCAGTGGGATAAGCTTCTGTAGCATAACGTTTAAGGAATCGTATTGCAACAGCACCTTCGTCTCTTCCCGGGTCAAATTCTTTTCCTCTATGTGTTAAAGCACAAACGGATTCGCATCGTCTTGTACAAACTTTTCCGCACATTTCGGGGAATGGGTTGTTGTCGTATATTATACGAAGAGCATCGTCGTCGTTTCCTTGTGCAATTGCATTTATGTACTCTGGTATATGCATATGGTCTGGACAAACTTCGGTGCAAAGTCCGCAAGATATACATCTTTGAGCTTCTAAGCGAGCTTCTTCTTCGTTATATCCTAAAATTACCTCGGCAAATGATTTTACTCTATCGTGTGGGTCTAATTCTCTTAACGGAACACGTTGATACATCGATAGTGATGTTTCGGTTGTGCTTGTAAATGACAAGTTATTTTTTCCTTCGGGATTTTTAACTCCGGGTATCCATAAGAAATCATCGGGATTTTCTGATACAAATATATAATCTTTTGTTAGATTTAAGGAACCTGTAGGACAAACCTCTACACAAAGAGCACACCAGCAGCAACGTCCATTATCTACACGAGGTCGTAATCCGCTATCGCCGGGTTTTCCTTCGATTCCGTCGAGTTGAATCATATCTATTGCGGCATTTTGGCAAATTGTGGAACAATTTCCGCAACCTATACAAACATCTAAATCGTTATAATGTAAACCTCTATAGCGGTCAGCTGTTTTTTTAGTTTGGTCTGGAAATTTTATTGTATGTGGTTTGTTCCCAAACTGTCTAATTCCTGTTAATGGTTGTAATAAACCTTTTAAATCAAAAAAGCTCATAATATTTTAGCTTAAATTTTTAATTATCTTTCTATTTCAGGAGGACAAGCTCCCATACTATTTAATATGAACGAAACATCTGATATGTTTTGTCCGGGTAATATTTTATCTAAAACTGTAAATGCATGTGTATATGCTGCTCCTTTTACATGAACACGTCTTGGTCGTTCTGTTCCGTCGCTTACTACATAAAACCCTACTTCGCCACGAACACTTTCTGTTCTAACATAGGCTTCGCCTGCAGGTATTTTCCATTTCATTGGATTTGGAATTTTATTGTAATATTCACCTTCGGGCATTTTTTCGAGTACTTGACGTATTATTGATATACTTTGTTTTATTTCTTCGCGTCTTACTAAGGCTCTTGCCCATACATCACCACCTTCAAAAGTTGGTACTATAAAATCTAATTTATCGTAAACTTCGTAAGGTTCATCAATTCTAACATCTGATTTAATTCCACAACCACGTAATGGAGGTCCTACTACACCCCATTCTATTGCTTTGTCTTTAGGAATAATACCAACTCCTTGTGCACGTTTCTGAAATATTACATTATCAAATAATAATTTATTATATTGGACTAATCTTTTTTCGAGATAATCCATTGTTCTAAGTGCTTTATCTTTAAATCCTTTTGGTAGATCTCTACGAACTCCTCCGGGCCATATAAACATGTGATATACTCTTCCGCCTGTAAGTTCTTCGAACAGGTCAAGTACATAGTTTCTATCTCCTACCGACCATTGACCTAAAGTGTATAATCCTGCAGAACCTGATTGTCCGCCATACCATAGCATAAAAGATTGTAAACGGGCTAATTCCATAACAAGAACTCGTATCCATTTACCTCTTTCGGGAACTTCTCTTCCTTCGATTTCTTCAACTGCTCGTGCGTATGTTAATTCCATTGGGTCGGGTTCGGGAACGCAAAATCTACAAAGTATTGTAAATGATTGTAGCCAGTTTCGTTGTTCTATTAATTTTTCGAAAGCACGATGTAAATATCCTACATGAGTTGATGAACTTACAACGGTATCACCTTTTATTTTTATTTTAACCATCATATTCCCTGTTATTCCAGGGTGTTGTGGTCCTATATATAAAGTTGTTTCTTTTTCTCTCATTTTTCTCTTGAATATTTAGTTGCATAATCGGGTATTTCTTCACCGGTACGGTCTGTAAGTGTTTTTCTTACGTCTTTTGCATCTTCGCGTCCGGGTCTAAAATAGTAATGGTCTTTTGAATATTGAACAGTATCAAAATCTCTACGCATTGGTGGCATATCGTCCCAATCTTCTAATATAAATTCTTTTTCGCCGACTAATCCTGTAAATTCTATTCCAAACATTTCGCGAAATTCTCTTTCGTATGTGTTTAATTGGTCCCATATTCCATCGAGGTTTTCCATTACGGGATTTTCTCTGTCAATACGTGTTTTAACATATAACATAATTTTATCGGCATGCGACCAGATGTTAAATGTCAATTGAAATTCGCCTTGTTCTATCCAATCTATACAAGCTACATGCGATAAATGTTTGTATCCTTTTTGTTCTTTTACGTATAGTAGAACACTAGGGATTAATTCTTTTTTTACAAAAACTTCTACTCTGCCTTTTCTTATAACATTACCTTTAACATCATAAGCTTTTGTAATGGCATTAAGTAATTCTTGTTCTTTTAATAGTTCGTTATCCATATTTATTTATATTATTACTTTAGATTGTTTTTTACCAGTTATAATCCGGCATTTTCCAATCTTTAATAATTTTCTTTTGATTATTTCTATACCATTCTAAATTTTCTTGATATTTTTTCCCGTTATCGGCATCTCCTCTTTGTATTTTTTCTTGCAATGCAACAAATCCGGAGATAACAGCTTCGGGACGAGGCATACAACCGTTAATATAAACATCAACAGGTATATATCTGTCAAGAGCATTTATCGTATTGTAACTATCCCAATACATTCCGCCGTTTATTGTACAAGAGCCAAATCCTATAACATATTTTGGATTTTGCATCTGCTCGTAAACTCTAATTACTCGCTTTAATGTTTTTACGGCTAAATATCCTGTAATAAGTAAAACATCGGCTTGACGAGGAGTAGCAGCACCTCTAATTCCGAATCGTTCGGCATCGTAACGAGATGTCATTGTAGGAGGTATTTCTATGGCTCCACAACCTGTGCCGTATGCCATTACGAATAGTGAATTTTTTCGTGCAAAATTTTTTATATAATCAACTATTTTTTGCGAATTTTTATCGTTTATAGTAGTGTTCATTTTTTTAAATTTATAAAAATTAAATAACAGCCCAAATTATTCCTAAAATACCTAATACTAAAGGCCATTTCCAAAAATATGTAATTGCTTGATCTGTTCTGTATCTTGGCGAAACCAAACCATACATAACAGGAATCATATATAGTAAGAAAGTTTTAACAACTAATTCTGCAAGATTATGTGCTCCTCCAAAGAAAATATCAACATAAAGGGTAAGTTTAGCAAATGCAAATATTGAGCCTGCTGTCATCATTGTCCCTAAATATTTGCCTCCAAATTCTGAT
>JALSQC010000055.1 GCA_026985625.1 Bacteroidales bacterium
ATATGCCCTGCCTATATTTCCCGTAATAGTTCCTTCTTTATGTTCAAATGTTCCCCAAACCAAAGAAATATATTTACGATTAATTGTTCTGTCAAAAAATTGTTTTGCTAATTTATTGAGCGATAATTCGTTTTTAGCAACAACAAGTATTCCCGATGTATTTTTATCGATTCGGTGCACAAGTCCGGGACGCAATTCTCCTGATTTAAAAAGCGGTAAATCTTTTAAATGGTATGCAAGTGCATTTACAAGTGTTCCCGAGTAGTTTCCGTGTCCGGGGTGAACAACCATACCCGGATTTTTATTTACTACAATAATATCGTCATCTTCGTAAACAATATTAATAGGTATATCTTGTGGTATAAGCTCAACCTCGCGAGGCGGAAATGTCATCACTATTGATATAACATCGTTGGGTTTAACCTTGTAATTTGATTTTACAGATTTATTGTTAACTAAAATATTTCCTGAGCTTGCAGCTACTTGAATTTTATTACGCGATGCGTTTTCTATGCGATTAACTAAAAATTTATCTATACGCAAAGGGTTCTGTCCGGGATCGACTACAAATCTAAAATGCTCAAAAAGTTCCTGATTCTCGGTATCTTGTAAATTATTGGTCATTAAATTTAATGGATTATTATTATTTTTTTTGTTGCTATTATTTTTTTATTTGATACAATTTTCAGAAAATAAATTCCTTGCGAAATATTTGATAAATCTATTTGCGATTTGATTTTTGATTTATATGTAATCGCACCAAGGTTATTATAAATAATAACATCATCATTACTACTATAATCAGCATAAGATATGTTTATAAAATTGTTAACCGGATTAGGATATATTTTTACATTTTTTAATTTTTTAGTTTTATTGATACCGGCAGGCAATATCTTTCCAAAAACAGGACGTAACATTAACGAGCCTTTAAATGTAGATTGTATCCATGCTCCCGATATATTGTAAAAAAGTTTTTCTTTTGTATCGTTGTTGTTATCGAAACCTATGTTTATTAAATCTTCGGTAGTTTTTTGCCAACCTATAAAAAAGGTATCTTGTATAAATATGGGATTATCTAATTTATAGTTAACAAACTCGTATATACTATCTTTAAATATTGGCGTAGTTGTGCTTTGTTGATATATAATATTGTTTGGTTTTCCATTTAAATTATCCCAAACTGTTAAATAAATAGGTATAGTTTCGGTGTAATCGTTACGTGTGCGGTTAAAAAATATCTGAAAAGCTCTTAGTGTATCGGGCATTATTGTATTAAATTTATAAGCTATCATTGCCGATGATGTTCCTGTTCCCGATATTCCGTAGCCATTTTCGGCTGTGCCGTCGTCATAAGCATAATAATTATAAAAATGTTGACAATATGTTATTGTATCGTTCCAACGATAAATTTTACGAGCTGATATTGTATCGGTTTTTAAATAAAGTTTAATATGCCAATCGGCTGAGTCGATAAGGTTATAATTCTCGAAAGTATTATTTGTATAATTTATTGTTTCGTTTTGTTCCGAGAATGGTAAAACATTATCGGTTCCAAAATTATTAATTAATTTTGGCGATGCGTCAGCATAGTTATCGCGTGTAAAAAAACGTGTGCAATTAATAGTATCGTATCCTAAATTTTTGTAGTGTATGTTTATTTGTTTTTTGTCGTATGAATTATCGTAATTAAAATGTGTCCATGGTATTGCGGTGTATGTTTTTAATAAATTATCGAATTTGTAAATAAATGTAAGGTCGTTAATTGTATCTAAATACGAACGGTTTTTATTTAAATTTACAAAATCAAGGTTCCAATAATCGGAGTTAAACGACCACGATGGCAAATAACTTCCGCCTATTGATGCGTAATTATAAAATCTAAACTGAAAGCCTTTTTTTAAGAATGTTGTATCGGTTATGGGAATCATTACTTTTTTAAAATCAAATGTAGAGTCGAAAATTGCAACCCAAATATGTGTCCACTCGGTTTGTGGTGTTTTAAATTCGAGAACTAAGGAATCGCCTGCCTCTGGAGCATTTCCTGTAAATCCACGTGCTTGATAATAAAAACTTAAATAAATTGAGTCTGATGGTAAATAATCTAAGTTTATAGGTTTTGATGTAAGTTTATCGGCAATAAATTTATTGGGTCCTGCATTATCGTATAAATGTCCTATTGAGTCTAAAGCATCAAATGTTGCTACTCCTATCGAAGGAGGATTTTCGCCTGATGTGTTGTTTATGTAGACACTCATATCTAACCAAATACTTGAATCGGGATAAATTCCCTGTTTTGCAAAGTCATCAAAAACAGGTAGTGTTAGTGTATCTGTTGTATTTTTTATTTTTATTAGTTTGTGTGTTTTGTTATATTTTATTAATACAGGATTGTCTTGTAAGTTTGTAAGCACAGGTTGCGATATCACCAAGTTTGTTACAAAAACAATAATTATGGTTATATATGTTTTTTTTCTCATTAAACAGTATGTTTTGGTATTTGTGTCATTTTAATTTTCGATATTATCCTCTGCACCTTCGGGGGTAATATCGTTTTGATTTAAAATTCCTGTCTGATTATGGTCTATTGTATCTATATTGCTTAATAGGCTTTTTGAATTTGTTATCCATATATCTATAAAGGCTCCCAAATTTATTTCTCCGTTTTTTCTATTTACAGGATATTGTTTATAAATCCTTGCTTTTAACGAATCTTCTACAGATTTTATTGTTGATGTATCAACAATTATTGCTCCTATGTTTAACGATGCCTCTGTTAACTTATCTATTGCTTGTTGTTGTGTTAATCCTAAAATATTTGGAACGTATGTTTTTTCGTTGCTTAATCCTCTGCCTACGGTTAAATCTATTACCGAACCTTTTTTTATTAATGTTCCTTGTTTTATTTCTTTTCCGTTAAAATATTGTTTTAACACATTATTTTTTGCTATATCCGGAACGTATTTTAGTTTACCTATTTTTAGTCCGTAAGATTCGGCATCGGCTTGTGCCTGACGCAACGATACTCCTGTTAAATCGGGCATATGAACTTGCTCCGATAAAAAAGCGTTTATTGTTAAAAATATTGTTCTTTTTTCTTTTACATTATTTTCGGCATCGGGAGTTTGCGAAAATACACAACCATGTTCTACCTTATTGGTATAAATAGAATCTACAACTTTTATGTATAAGTCTTTTTGTTTTGCCATTTTTTTTGCGTTATTAATAGTCATACCAAAAAAATCGGGAACCGATATTATTTGATTATGGTTTGTATATTTATTTATTCCTATTTTAATTCCAAAAAATAAAATAATTATTAATACAATAAATACAGCAAAGTTTATTAAAAATATTTTGCTTATAAAAAATTTAAAAAAGTTTTTAATTTTTGTCATTTTTAATTTTGTTTTATAAAAAACTATTTAACAAAGATAAAATTATTTAACATATAATAAAAAAGACTACTTAAAAATTAAGCAGTCTTAAATAATGTAAAATCAAAAATTTAATAATTTATTAATTCTTATGGTTTTTAAAATTTTTCTATATGTATTTGTCCCGGTGTTTTTCGTGTATGTTCAACAAAGTTTTCTTGTTCTAAAAGTTCAACCATACCGTTTACCATCTTTGGATTTCCACATAAAAATATATGTGTGTTATCGGATTTTGGTGTAAACTCGAATTTACCGTTACGCACATCAGTTTTCCATATATCTTCGATAAATCTAACATCTCCTCCCCACCCTGCCGGTTCTTTGTCAACCTCGGTTATTGTTGGGTGATAATAAAAATTAGAAAACATTGATGCTAATAATTGTAGTTCCGATGAGTATCCCAAGTCCCAAGAGTTTGCAGCTCCATGTATCACCATTACTTTTCCTTTGCGTTTAAGCACGTTGGAACGCAACATACTCATATACGGAGCAACTCCTGTTCCTGTAGCAATTAAAATTACATTTTGTTCTTCGTCTATTTGGTCGAGGGTAAACATTCCTGTTGCTTTTTTTCCCATCCAAATTTTATCGCCAACTTTTAGGTTAAAAATACGTGGTGTTAATGCTCCCGAATGAACCAAAGTTATATAAAACTCTATAAAATCTTGTTGCGACGACGATGCTATAGAATATGCTCGTTTTATTAGTTTATCTTTATCAAATTCTTGATAGTCGGGTGTAGAATCTTTTACTTTTGGAAAATCGGGATATAAGCCTATAGGCACAAATTGTCCTGCTTTATATTCGGGCAATTCCCATCCTTCAGGTTTTATTCTTATAATTTTCATTATAGGCGAAACCTGTATTACTTGTGTTACAATGCTGTTATAATCATTCATTTGTTTAATTTTATGCTTTATTAATATTTAATAAATTAAAGTTATTTGTCTTTACAAAAATATTAAATTTTAATTATTTAATACTAATATATTTAATAAAAATAGTTAAATGGTTACAATATCAGGCTTAGCCTCTTCTTCTATAAAATTAATATCGTATAATTTTAATTCTGCAAGTATAGGTTCGTATATTTCTTTTATAATTGGAATTTGAACTCCTGTTTGTTTTATTGTTCCGTTTAAAATAAGTTTTACGGCTATTGCCAAAGGAGTTCCTACGGTAATTGCCATTGCAGTATTTTCTTTATCTTTACCATAAGTTACCATAGACGAAATAATTTTTTT
>JALSQC010000056.1 GCA_026985625.1 Bacteroidales bacterium
TAAGTATATATGTATTTTTTACTTTTTCGTATTCTATGGGGTCAGAGAATCTTTCGCGTTGGACTCTAGTCATATACATTATATCGGCATCTTTAATATACTCGGTAAAGTTAGAGTGTTCGTAATATTTAATGTTTTTTTCGTCTAAAAACATTTTGTATTCGTCGGGTATTCTTAAACTATCGGGTGATATAAAATTAAATGTAGGGTTAAAATACGACATTGCCATAATTAACGAGTGTACGGTTCTACCGTATTTTAAATCTCCTACTAAAAATATATTAAGATTTTCGAGGCAACCTTGTGTTTTTTTTATAGAGTATAGGTCTAATAATGTTTGTGTAGGATGTTGGTTTGCTCCATCGCCAGCATTAATTACCGGAACTTTTGATACCTCGCTGGCATAACGTGCACTACCTTCGATAGGGTGTCGCATAATTATTAAATCGCTGTAATTAGCAACGGTTTTTATGGTATCTTTTAAACTCTCGCCTTTTGATACACTTGACGAATTTGCATCGGTAAAACCTATAACTCTGCCTCCGAGTTTGTTTATGGCACTCTCGAAACTCAGGCGTGTTCTGGTTGATGGTTCGAAAAACAAAGTTGCAATTACTTTTCCTTTTAAAATATCGTTAACCGGATTTTTTTCAAATTTTTCGGCTAATTCAATTATCTTCAGGTAATCTTGCTTTGTGTAATCGTTAATCGAGATTAAGCTTTTATTTTTCATAATTTATATATTTTAAGATTTGGTATTTTTTTTAGTTTATTAATTATTGTTTCTGATTGATTAATATCTACCTTAAAATCAAGTATGCAATATTCGTTAAATTCTTTGTTTATTATATCTACAAAATTGGCTTTAAGGTTACGCATAATTATGTTTGTGTTGTTGTAATTAAATTCTAACCGGTAAGTTAGTTTTACGGTTTTTTCTATTATTATATTATTTTTAATTGCGTCAATTGCGGCTTCTTTATATGCTTTTATTAATCCTGATACTCCAAGTTTTGTTCCTCCAAAATAGCGAACAACTATTATTAAAATATTTGTTAGATTAAATGATTTAATTTGTCCGAATATTGGTTTTCCTGCTGTCGATGATGGTTCTCCGTCGTCGTTATATCTATATTCTTTATAATCGCTGCCTAAACGCCATGCATAACAATGATGTCGTGCGTCGTGATATTCTTTTTGTATTTTTTCTAAGTTTTCTTTTATTTGTTCTTGATTGTTTACCGGCATTGCTATGGATATAAATTTACTGCCTTTCTCTTTGTAGATACCTTTTGATATTTTTTCTATTGATAAATATTTTGACGACATTTTACGAATTACTTAAAACAAATATTGCTGTTAACGATAATATTATTCCTATAAGGTTTATTAAACTTAATTTTTCTTTAAATAATATTAGTCCCGATAATACTGATAATGCTACTATTCCTATGTTATTTATTCCAAAAATTATTGAGCTGTCAAATTTATTTGAGTTTAAAGCGTTTATTAAAAAATATATTGAGCCAAAATTTATTATTCCTAGAATTACTCCCATTAATATTGTTTTTTTTGATTTGATATTTTTCCATATTTTTGGCTTGTATAACGATATTATTAGTCCTGTAATTCCTGATATCATAAATAGTATTGCTGTAAATATTGATGATATTTCTTTGTTTATACAACAATTTTGTGATATTTTTAATAGTATATCGGTGGTGCCCATTCCTAATAATAATATTACCGGCAGGTATATAAAATGTAGTTCTAATTTTTTTTCTGATTTTTTATATACCGATAGTATTATTGCAAAAACGGCAAGTATAATTCCTATTATTTTTAAATTGCTTACTGTTTCGGAAAAATATATTATCGAGAAAGTTATGGGTAATATTACCGACATTTTTGATGATACCGATGTTATTGCTATTCCTATTTTACGCGACGATACTCCTATAACAAAAAACATTAGTATAAATAAAACACCAATTATAATAGCCAGATAGTACCATTTGCTTATTTCTGACATTATTTTATTATAGTTTGTATCGTAGTTTAGTATAAATCCTAAAGAGGCTGCAACAAAATAGTTTATAACTATTACTAAAAAAGCATCTATTTTAAATTTGTCGAGATATTTAAATATTATAAATAATGATGTCGAACATAATATGCTAAGTAAAATATATATCATTTTTTTATTAAAAAAAAGCAGGTATTAGTGTTATACCCGCTTATATATAAATTTTTTAAAAAAGATTTTTTCATCTTTACATTTTAAGTTTTTTCTCGATATCGTTTATATAAACTTTAAAAGCTTTATCGGTATCTATTAAGTTATTAACTGTTTTACATGCGTGTAAAACAGTGGCGTGATCTTTATTTCCTATTTGCGAGCCTATTGTTGCCAATGACGATTTTGTAAGCGATTTTGCAAAATACATTGCTATTTGTCTAGCTTGAACTATTTCGCGTTTTCGTGTTTTTGATTTTAATAAATCTACTTGCATATTAAAGTAATCGCAAACAACTTTTTGTATATAGTCTATTGATATTTCGCGTTTTGTACTTTTTACAAGTTTATCAATCATTTGTTTGGCAAGGTCGAGTGTAATTTCTTTTTTGTTTAATGTAGATTGTGCCAATAATGATACTAAAGCTCCTTCGAGTTCTCTAATGCTTGTTGTAACGTGTGATGCTATATACTCTAATATTTCGTTTTTTAGTTCTATACCGTCTTTATAAATTTTTTGTTTTAGAATTTTTATTTTTGTTTCGTAATCGGGTACAAGTAATTCGGCCGATAGTCCCCATTTAAATCGTGATAATAATCGTTGTTCTAAGCCTTGTAAGTCAACAGGTGGTTTGTCTGATGTTAAAATTAGTTGTTTTCCTGATTGATGCAGGTGGTTAAAAATATGAAAAAATACGTTTTGCGAGCCTTCTTTTCCTGCAAAGTCTTGGACATCGTCTATTATTAATACGTCTATCATTTGATAGAAGTGTATAAAATCGTTTATGTTATTATCTCGAACAGCTTGTGTGTATTGTAATATAAATTTATTAGACGATACGTATAATACTATTTTATCGGGAAAATCTTCTTTAATTTTAACTCCTATTGCTTGTGCAAGGTGTGTTTTTCCAAGACCGTTTTTTGAGTATAAAAATAATGGATTAAATGTTGTTTTACCGGGGTTTGTTGCTATGGCGTAACCTGCCGAACGGGCTAAGCGGTTACATTCGCCCTCGATAAAATTTTCAAAAGATAATTCCGGTCGTAATTGCGGGTCGATATGTATTTTTTTTATTCCGGGAATAATAAACGGATTTTTTGGTGTATCTGTTGACGATGGAATATTTACGGGTTTGTTTTGTAGTTTGTTTGTGTTGTTTGTTGGTAATTTAACTGTATAGGGTTTTGAGTTTTCGAGGTCGCCGTTTTTTACAACTATGCCATACATAAGTTTTACATCTTCGCCTACTACTGCTTTTAACGATTTTTTTAATAAATCGACATATTCTTCTTCTAAATATTCGTAAAAAAATTGACTTGGGACTTGAATTGTTAGAGTATTGTTTTCGAATTTTAATGGAACAATTGGTTTGAACCAAGTATTAAAACCTATGCTCTTAATATTGTCTTTTATTATCCGTAAGCAACTTTCCCAAATTTCGGTATGACTCTTATTCATTAATTCTCAATCGATTAATATTTTTATTATCCTTTTAATTTCATTAAGCAAGATTGTAAAAAAAATACAGAAAAAAAAATTTTTATAAAAAAAAATATTTTTTTTTTAATGTATTGTTATATGTTATTTTATATATATAAATAACATACTAAATAGTATATGTTTTATAGTTCTAATGCTTGCACAATTATTTCGGCAATATCTAAAACTTGCACTTTATTTTCGAGTTCTTTAACTTTTATTCCGTCGGTAAACATTGTCATGCAAAACGGACAAGCTGTTGCTATTATTTTTGCATTAACATCTAAAGCGTGTTCGGTGCGTAATTCGTAAATTTCTTTATTACCTTTTTCGGTTTCTTTAAACATTTGCGAACCTCCTGCTCCGCAACACATTGCCCTGCTTTTATTTTTTTTCATTTCAACAAAATTGCAGTTTAATGTTGATATTATATTTCGAGGTGCATCGTATTCTTTGTTTCCTCGTCCTAAGTAGCAAGGGTCGTGATATGTTATGTTTATATTTTTAAATTTATTGCTGTTTATGTTTATTTTTCCTTGGTTTATTAGTTTGTTTATGAATTGTGTATGATGATATATTTCGTATTTACCACCTAATTCGGGATATTCGTTTTTTATGGTATTAAAGTCGTGTGGGTCGCAGGTAATTATTTTTTTAACGTTGTATGAGTTCATTATTTCGATATTTTGCATGGCTTGCATTTGAAAAAGAAATTCGTTTCCTGCTCGTTTTGCAGCATCTCCCGAGTCGGTTTCTTCTGTTCCTAATACTGCATAATTTATTTTTGCATATTCTAAAATCTTTACAAAGTCGCGGGTTATTTTTTTTGCTCTATCATCGAAACTTCCTGCACTACCTACCCAAAAAAGATATTCGGGTGTTTTGTTTTGTGCAAATAGTTCTGCCATTACCGGAACTTTTATTAGT
>JALSQC010000057.1 GCA_026985625.1 Bacteroidales bacterium
TAAATATACTGTCTTGTTCGCCAATACCTAAAATATTAATTAAAGGCATAATAGTAATAACACTAAATCCTATAAGTATAATTCCAAAAAATATGTCGGCAATTTTTGTTAATGTATTTTTTTTTGCAGGCTTGTATTGTCCACTATTTATTGCTTTTGCTCTTTTATCGTCAGATGACATTTTTCCTGTAATTATTAACATAAAAATAAATAAAAGCATTAACAATATAATATATATAACAGATGTTAAATTTTTTCCACTTAATATTTTGTAAAAATAGTTTTGTGTATTATCGTAAAAATAAGAGTTTATATAATCAATAATAAATGATGTAAAAATTACACCCCAAAACCATTTCGATTTATTTTTAAAGTTGTTATTAAGAAAACGTTTAATCATTTTATAAATATTTTATTATTTCTTCCAGTTTTATTCCTCGCGAACCTTTTATTAAAATAAAAGAATTTTTAATGGGATTTTTTTCTAAAAAATTAATAAGTTCTTTAGTATTTATAAAATCTAATAAATTAGATTTATTTATTTTTTTAAATATTTCTCCTACAAGAAAAACATTTTTAAATTTTAGTTCTATAATTTTATTTATTATATTTTTATGTTCGTTTTCTGATATTTTGCCAAGTTCGAGCATATCGCCAATAATAAGCACTTTGTTTTTTACATTAATTTTATATAAATTATCAATGGCATTGTTCATACTTGTTGGATTTGCATTATAAGCATCAATTAATAAAGTGTTATGCTTTGTTTTTTTTAATTGCGAACGCATATTATCGGGTTTGTAATTTTCTAAAGCGTATTTTATTTTATTTGATTCTATATTAAAAACTTTTCCAAAGCAATATGCAGCTAATACATTATAAAAATTATAATTTCCTACAAGGTTTGTTTTAATATTAATTTTTTTATTATTATCAATAATTTTTAATTCTAAAAATGGGTTTGATACAGGGTGCCTTCCTATACAATAGTTGTTGTTTTCAATACCGTATGTAAATATATTTTTTATATTATTTATGTTTTGTTTTAGTATTTTGTCGTCGTTATTTATAATAATTGTTCCGTTATTATTTTCGATATGTTTATAAAGTTCGGTTTTTGTTTTAATAATGTTTTTTAACGAGCCAAAACCTTTAATATGAGCTTTTCCTATATTAGTAATAATTCCGTAGTTTGGGTTGGCAATATTACACAAAAATTCAATTTCTTTTTTGTGGTTTGCCCCCATCTCGATAATTGCTATTTCGGTTTTGGTATTTATATTTAATAGCGTAATCGGAACGCCAATATGGTTGTTTAAGTTTCCTTTTGTGTAAATTGTATTATATTTTTGTTTTATTACGGCATTTATAAGTTCTTTTGTTGTTGTTTTTCCGTTTGTTCCTGTAATTCCTATAACAGGAATATTAAATTGTTGTCTATGAAAATTTGCAAGTTTTTGTAGAGTTTCTATAGAGTTATTTACTAATATAGTTTTTTTATTGTTTATAAAATATTTTTTTTGATCGATTATTGTTGTTAAAGCTCCTTTTTCTATTGCTTGTTTTGCAAATTTATTACCATTAAAATTTTCGCCATTTATAGCAAAAAATATTTGATTTGTTTTAATTTCTCTTGTGTCGGTAGTTATTCCCGTAGATTTTAAAAATATTTTATATATTTCGGATATTTTCACTATCTATAAAATAAGTTGATAAAAAAAATCGGGTTTTAATTAAAACCCGATTTGGAATATTTTTTATATTTTTAGTAGCCCATACCTTCGGGACTACCAACTCGTTGCATTGCACAGCGAAAACCTAAATCGTCTTGAGCTTTTCCTTGGTCTAAAAATCTTCTTGCACCGGGAGCCATCCAATATGCACGGTCTTTCCATCCACCACCTTTATAAACTCTGGCTCTGTTATTGACCATAGTTTGCATATCTAATTTTCCACGGTATCTTGATGCTACTGTTCCTTCGGTACCTGCTTTTCCTTGATAGTACATACGTGTAGATGTTTTATTATCTTTTGATGCATCTTCATTGTCAAAGTCTATACTTGACTCGTAATCTCCGTCTAAGTAATTAATATTATCGGCTGTATTATAATTTCTTCTGTCAAATGCTTCGTCATCGGTAACATCTCTCCATTGTATTCGACCTAAACTATCTTTTTCGGCAATAGCTCCTTCTTCGTCTCTTACTTGTGTTTTGTAAACATTACCTCTAAATGGTCTAAATTCGTCCATATCGTCGTATGTTAAATCACGATATACGTCCATAACCCATTCGTTTACATTTCCTGCCATTGCATATAATCCGTAATCGTTAGGATAAAATGCATCTACTGGCGATGTAATGTCGGCATTATCGTTAAGAGCTCCTGCCATACCCATGTAATCTCCACGTCCACGAACACTGTTGGCTCTCATTTTACCAACTTCCTCTTTGCTGAATCCACTTCTATCGTCAATTCTTATATAATGTCCATTCCAAGGATATATTCTACGACTGAATATACGTTCTTTAGCATACATATTTCCTATTAATCCGAGTGCTGCAAATTCCCATTCTGCTTCTGTAGGTAGTCTGTATTTTGGTAAAAATATACCATCTTCCATTCTTACTTTACGTGTTTCGTTGTTTGGGTCGTAGTCGGGCATTTCGTCTTTAACAAGTCCTTCGTATTGTCCTGCTAAGTATGCTTCGGTATTAAAGTTTTCTTCGCCTGATTGTCCTGTTGGGTCCATATATAATAAACCTTCGCGAATCATAATAAGTTCGTTAACTCTATCGGTACGCCAAGCACAGTAATCGTTGGCTTGTTCCCAATTTACTCCTACAACAGGGTATTCTTGGTAAGCTGGATGTCTAAAATACAAATTAACATATGGTTCGTTATAAGCTAATTTGCTTCGCCATACTAAAGTATCGGGTAGTGCACGATTTCTAATTTCGGGATAATCTATAAATACTCGTTTTAACCAGAATAAGTATTCTCTATAATCAACATTTCTAACTTCGGTTTCGTCCATATAAAACGAAGATACTGTAACTCTACGAGGAACATTATTCCAATCGTAAAGAACATCTTGTTCTACTCGTCCCATAGAGAAAGTTCCCCCTTCTACAAGAACTAAGCCCGGACCGGTTTCTTGGCCTTCGTAAAATACGTATTCAAAACCACCGTTTTTTTCGTCGTTATAGTTCCAACCTGTTGTCGATGATGTTTTTCTATCGCATGAGCTAGTGGTTACTATTATCGATAACCCTAATAAAATTGGTATTAAATTTTTAATTTTCATAATGCAAATATATTTATTTTGAAAATTTTATCATATATATAACTAAAATGATGGACAACTTATTGCCCTAAATCTTTGTCTTTTTGGTCTGCAATTAAATGTCATGGCAAATGAAACTTCATGAGCACCTAAAGTACTATTATTATTTAATTTTGAAACAGTAAAATCATAGCTGTATGCAAATTTAAGTTTATCTTGCATAAAACCTAATAACATAATAAACGAATCGTATTTAAAACTTAAATTTTGTCTAAACCAAAATCCTCCTACAATATTTTTTCTGTTGAGGTACATTCCAAAATTTAATTGTTGAAAATCTTGTTGTTGTTGGAAAAGTAAGTTTGGAGATATTGATAATTCTCCTTTTCGATAACCTCTTGCATTTAAAGGTATTTTTGTACCGAAATGTATGGTGTATTTTCTTGGTAAACGGGCTTGGTTTATAAAACCTTCAATAGGTTGTGTAAGGTGATGAACCGCAAATCCGAAAAAATAAGTTTTACTATATCCTACTAATCCTGCCGAAAAATCGAAGTAATGACGTGTTGTTTGTATATTTAAATCTTGCTTTGTCGGATAAATTGCACCATATAAAGGATGTATTTGGTCGGGGTAAATAAAATCAGGGTTTATTTGTTTTTGTCTGTATGCAACCTCGAAACCTCCTTTAACCGAGAAATTTCTATTTATATTTAGTGTGTAAGCATACATTCCACTAATATTAGTAGTGTTTAATAATCCGTTAGCTTGTACATCGTTGTAAACAAGTAAGCCAACTCCTCCTTCTAAGGCATCAACTCGTTGGTCGTATGTTGCACTATATGTAACATAAGTTTTTAAAGCAGGCCATTGATTTCTGTAATTAACAGATACCCTGGGGCAAATATTTGCTCCTGCAAAAGCAGGATTAAGGTAAAGTTTGTTAGCATAAAACTGCGAAAATTCAGGATCTTGTGCTTTTAAACTCCCTGTAAATCCTAACAAAAACGTTATAAATACTAATAAATATCTTTTTGTCATTACGTAATACAATTTTCTTCTATCTTGCAATTATACAAATAATTTATTAAAAATCTAAAATTTTAGATATAAATTTATCTTATCAACAAAAATAATATAATAATTTGTTAATAAAAATTCATAATTTAAGTTTTTTATACATTTTTCTATAAATTTTATAATTAATTGTAATAATAACATATTTTTGCTTTTGTTTATTGTTTAAACAATAATTTTAATTAAGGCTCGTTAGAAAATAAATTTTATTTATTTGTATGTGAGATATTCTCAATTTACTGTTTTTTTTTAATGTAATTATAT
>JALSQC010000058.1 GCA_026985625.1 Bacteroidales bacterium
TTTCGGCTTTATTGTTAATAATAATAATTCCGTTTTGGTTGGTATTTAAGGCAATATTTCCATCGGATAGTTTTATTCCTCCAAAAATATTTGATTTTATTAATGTTTCTTTATCGTTATTATTTATAGGTTTAATTGCCGAATCGTTTTTGTTTGCGTAATAATAAAAAGCTCCAAGTTCTTGTGTAATAATTAAATATTTTTGTTTTTCTGATGTTTTAAATATGCCAAATATTCCGTAATCTTTAAAAATATCTCCATTGGTTACTGTAATAAATTTTTTGTTTTTTAATTGCATTAATCCTATGTTACGTTGGCGTACAAATAGTTTATTGTCTGTAACAAAAGCTAAGTGAAAAGATGTTTCGGGATTTATAACTGTTATAGAGTCGTTTTGTAAAAAGAAAATTTTTTCTTGCGAAAAAAATACTATATTATCATTGTATTTAAATATTTTCCATACATTTGAGAAAAAGGCATCATTATCGTTTAAATTTTGCGATAGCGATATGTATTTTTGTTGTTTTGTAGAGTCGATTATAATTTTTCCAAACTCGGCATACGAACCAACGTAAATAGTTTTATTTTTTTTATCAAAAAATAAAGCACTTACAAATCCGCCAAACTCCGAGGTTCTTATAGAGTTCCAATGTTCGCCGTCAAAATTTAAAACTCTTAAATTGTTTCCGAAATAAACAATTCCGTTATTATCTTGTGTAATTGACCAATTCTGAGGGTTACATGAGTCGCCATATTGTTTTTGTGTAAAATTTTCGATATAAGGACGAAAAAATTGAGAAAAACTTAATTGCGAGAATAAAAAAAAGAAAATTAAAATTAAATATAATTTTGTTTTAAACATTACTTAATTACATTGTTGTTAATTAGCCATATTTCTACATTATTTTTATCTATTTTTCCGTACATTTCGTTTATATAACTTGTAACTTCTGTAATTTTATTTTCTCGAGATTTGTTTTTAAGATTATCTATAATTAATTTAATTTCCTCTAAGAGTTCTTTTGTATCGGGAAAAACAGGATTAAATGTACTTATAAATACACTTTTGTTTTGTAATTTATTTAGATACATTAAATCCATATTGGTAATGTTTGGATTTGGAATAGGCCAACCGTCAATTGTAAATAATTCTTTTTTATCGATAATTAAGGTGTCGCCTTTGTTTTTAAGTTTTTTAGGAATCTCTTCGCCTTTATATGTATATTTTATGTAAAAAAAATTGTTGTCGTCCATTTTAAAAACCTTAGGACTTATTTTTATATACGATTTATCTAAAATAACATAGTTATTATTAAAAAAATTACTTAAATCAATTTTGTTTATTAAAGCTCCTGCTCGCGAACTTATATTATTCATCGATGGTGTAAGGTTAGCCCTTGCAAAAGCAATATTGTTATTATTAGGCATTAAAATAAATCGTCCTTTAATGGGATTTATAACTGCGGCACGCGAGTTTGTAGTTTTAAAATTTAATTTGTCGTTTTCGCTAAAAACACTTCCGCGTTTTAATTCCGTATTATTTTTTTCAAATAATATGGACCCATTTACTTTTATTACTTTATATTTATCTTTTTGAGAATATAAATTTATTGATAAAAAAATTAAAATAAAAGAAACAACTATTTTGCTCATGATAATTTTTTTTTGTTATTTTAACAAAGATAATGATAATATTTTAAATATTATTTTTTTTAATTAAAAATGACAAAAAAATCTAATGAAACATTTCTATTATTTTATTACATTAATATACATATCGTTTGCTTGTAATGCACAAAGACCCGATGTTGTAATTTCTATTGGTCATAGCGATTTTATAAATACTATAGACATATCGCCGGATTTAAAATATTTTGCTACCGGTAGTGGCGATAAATTAGTAAAAGTTAACGAACTGTCAAGCGGTAGAGAGATATATACGTTTTCGGGTAACGATGGACGTATTAATTTTGTTAAGTTCGACGATAACAGCAAATATGTAGCAGCAAATATAAATTCGGGAGAGATTAAAATATGGAAATTGTCAAACGGAAAATTATTTAACAGTTTTAAATCAGACGAACACGCAAGAAATTTTGACTTTTGTTTTAATAACACAAAATTAGTTTACATATTAGATGCAAAATTAGCTTTAATAAATTGGGCTACCGATTCGGTTCCAAAAATATTTGATAACATAAATAACATTAATTGCATTAAGATAAATACCGATAAAAAAACGGTATTTGTATATGATTATAAAGCTAATATTTATCTTGTAGATTTAAAAACAGGTAATATTATACGAAAAAAACAAATATTTAAAAAATACAAATATCCGTTCTCAAAATTATCAATAAGCAGGGGAGGCGATATGTTAGCTCTGGCTTTTGCCGATAGCACAACAAGAGTTTATAAATCAACAGATTTTAGCTTGATAGGAGAGTTTAGAACAGAGAAAATACCTACCGATGTAAAATTTGATAATAAATCGCAAAATATAATAACTACCGACAATACAGGATACATAAGAATATGGAGTCTTAAAAAGAAAAAACAAATAAAAAAATATAAAATTACAAAATTAGGTTCTTCCGAGATGATAGTCCACCCAAAAGAAGATATTTTATTTATTAACGACGGAAAAGTTGTACATTTTGTAAAATTATATAAAGGAAAAATTATACGAACATTTAAATCTAACGGAAACAAAGTTGTAAATATGGCATACGACGGACAAGGTAAATATCTTGCAGCAGCAACAGGCGATTTGTCAATAAAACTATGGAATCTTAAAGAGAATAAAATAGAAAAAGTTTTTCGTGGTTTTTTTCCTGCAATATTTAGCCCCGACGGAAAAACTTTATTTACAATGGGAAATGCTTTAAAAATTGTTGCTTGGGACGTGCAAACAGGAAAACAATTATACCTGCTAGATACAAAAAATGAATTAATTCAGAACCTTGCATTTAGTAAAGACGGAAAATATATGTCGGGAGCAGGATTTAACGGTGTAATAAAAATATGGGATATAGAAAAACATAAAATTATTAAACAATTAAAAGGTCATAAAGGAGGAATATATGCAACATGCTTTAGTCCCGACGGAAAACTTATTGCAAGTTCTGGTATGGATCAAACAATTAGAATATACGATTT
Source organism: Bacteroidales bacterium (assembly GCA_026985625.1). Classification (GTDB taxonomy): domain Bacteria; phylum Bacteroidota; class Bacteroidia; order Bacteroidales; family JAFGXI01; genus JALSQC01. The sequence continues at coordinate 3,160 of JALSQC010000058.1, forward strand.
TAAATCGGGTAAACAAATTAAACAATTAGGTGGACAGACAATAATAATAAGCGATGTAAAATTTAGTCCCGACGGAAAAATATTAGCATCGGCAGCATGGGATAAAACCATAAATTTATGGAATACACAAGATTGGACTTTAATAAAAACACTTAAAGGACACACAAACATGATATTGTCGATAAGTTTTAATAACGATGGTAGTTTATTGGCAAGTTCGTCGGGAAACAACTCGGTATGGAAAGCCGATAACTCGGTAATTGTATGGAATGTTAAAACAGGCGAAAAAATATGTTCGTTTAAAAAACACACAGGTTCGGTTAAAAAAGTAATATTCGATAATGTTAGTAATAAAATATTTAGTTCGGGCGACGACGGACAAATAAAAATATGGAATCCCGATAATTGCAACGAGATAGCAAGCCTTATTTCGGTAGGATACGATGACTATGTTATATTAACACCCGATAACTATTATACGGCAAGTCGCGATGCTCTAAAAACAGTATCTTTTAGAATAAACGGAGAATTATATTCGTTTGAACAATTCGATATTAGACTTAATCGTCCCGATATTATTGCTCAAAGAATAGGATATACACCACAGAATCTTATAAAAGCATATAACTATGTTTATAAAAAACGTTTACGTAAAATGGGATTTAAAGAGAGCGAACTCGGAAAAGATTTTACTCTTCCTAAAATCGAGATTAAAACCAAAAATATACCATTAATAACATCAGATAAAAAAATAAAATTCACAATTCATGCAAAAGACGATAATTATAACCTTAATCGTTTAAATGTTTATATTAACGATGTTCCGCTTTACGGATTAAACGGAATATCGCTAAAAGATAAAAATACAAAAGATTTAGATTACGACCTTAATATAGACTTAATATCAGGGTCAAACCAAGTTCAAGTATCGGTATTAAACGACAAGGGAGTAGAAAGTTTAAAAGCTACATTTAACATTATCCGCGAGAACTCTAATAAAAAAGGAAATCTATATATAATTGCAATGGGAGTATCAAATTATAAAGATAAAAATTTTAGATTAAAATATCCCGCAAAAGATGCAAACGACGTTATAAACGAATTAAAAAAAGCCGAAAAATTTTATAACAAAATTTATACAATTAAATTAACCGATAGCTTAGCTACAAAAGAAAATTTTTTAAGTTTAAAAGATTCTCTTAAAAATATGACAATCGACGATGCTGTTTTATTTTTTATTGCAGGACACGGAGTATTAGACGAGAATTATAATTATTATTACGGAACATACGATATGGATTTTGATAATCCGTCGAAAAAAGGGTTGTCGTATGATGCAATAGAAAATCTTATAAGCAGTGTAAAATCGCTTAAAAAATTATTAATAATGGACACTTGCCATAGTGGAGAGCTTGATAAAGAAGAAATAGAACAAGAAAAAAACGAAAAAAATGATAATGGCAA
>JALSQC010000059.1 GCA_026985625.1 Bacteroidales bacterium
ATCCCGAGAATATTTTACAAATTTATGAATATCCGGTTAATAAAATAAACATAAACAGCCCATCGTTAAAAAAACAACAAACAATAATAGTATCTTATAGACACCCCGAAACAAAAAATGCCGAATTTGTTTTACTATCAAAACTCGATGCTTTGATTTTTGAGAAAATTACTGTTAATAAATTATCTTTAAATGATGCTTTTATAAAAATATCTAAGGAATTTAAACAAGATATTCCCAAAGAAATTAAAAATAACAGTATAAATATTTTTACACAATTATTACAAAATAAGCTATTTATTGGCTTTATAAAACAACCTTTATCAACAATAAAATAATCCTTAAAAAAACAAAATTATGAAATGTAAATTAACAAAAGCATGTAAACATGTTCAAAAATTATCCGATAAAATAAAAGATATTCCTTTATTGTTTTTACGATTAATTCTTGCTTATGGTTTTTTCGGACCGGCAATGATGAAATGGAGCGATATTCATGCAATAGGCGATTGGTTTTCGTCAATGAATTATCCTTTTCCGTATTTTAGTGCATATCTGGCAGGAGTAACCGAAATATCAGGCGTATTTCTTCTTATTTTAGGTTTTGGAACAAGACTAATATCAATACCATTAATGATAACAATGCTTGTTGCAATATTTACCGTGCATATCGATTATGGTTTTGAGGCGGCAAATAATGGAATAGAAATACCATTATATTATTTATTAATGTTGTTTACATTAATGGTTTATGGTCCCGGAAAAATAAGTGTCGATTATTTAATACAAAAAATAAGAAATAAATAAATCATTTTTTTAAACAATAATTTATAATAGTTTTGTAAATAGTTGTAATCTATTTATGGACGATAATAAAATTAATAAATTAAATCCTGAATTATGGGTTAATAATTATGGCGATTATTTATATAATTATGCAATAAGTAAATTATTATCAAAAGATTTAGCCGAAGATTTATTACAAGAAACATTTTTAGCTGCATTTAAAAGTAAAGAAAAGTTTAAAGGGAAAAGTAGCGAAAAAACATGGCTTATTTCTATATTAAAAATAAAAATTGCCGATTATTATCGCAAAAAATATAAAAATATTGAACAAGAGCAAAACTACGATAGCCCATTTATCGAAGATAAATTTATGCATGGCAGATGGAAAGAAGAGTCTGCTCCAAACGAATGGAACATTTCTAATATTAATTTATCCGATGACAACGATTTTTTAGCAGTATTAAAAAAATGCATATCGTTTTTACCAGATAAATGGAAAGCCGTATTTGTATTAAAACATATAGACGAAGCTAATAATAACGAAATATGTAACGAGCTTAATGTAAGCGAGTCAAATATTTGGACTATTTTGCATCGTTCGCGATTAAAACTACGTCAATGTATAGAAAATTTGTGGTATAAAAATTAATATGAAAAAAACGTTAATAAATAGAATAAAACATATAATGATGATGATGATGATAACTTGTAAAGAAGCAAGTTTTCTTATAGATAAAAGTCAATATACAGATTTATCATTTAAAGAAAAATTTAATTTAAAACTTCATCTTTTTACTTGCAAATTTTGCAGATTATATAATGTTGAGAGTAAACTAATTAACGAAAAAATACAAAAGATTTATAAAATAAAAGAATATAATTATAAATTATCTGACGAACAAAAACAAAGAATTATTGAAAAACTTAAAAATTAAATTATAAAATAATTATTTTTGTAATAATTCTTAAAAAAGCCACCCTAGCTTAGTTGGTAGAGCAGCTCATTCGTAATGAGCAGGTCGTGGGTTCGAGTCCCATGAGTGGCTCTATGTTTTTTTTATAATATAAAACTACAATTAATATTTTAATAAATCGTTACCTATATCTTTTCTGAAATACATTTTTTCGAAATGTATGTTTTTTATAGATTTATACGAATTATCTAATGCTGTTTTAATATTATTGCCATACGATGTTATTGCTAATACTCTGCCACCGTTTGTTAATATTTTTTTGTCATCTTGTTTTGTTCCCGCATGAAAAACAATGCTGTTTTTTATATTTTCTAAACCGCTAATTTCGTATCCTTTAGCATATTTCTCGGGGTAACCTCCCGATACTAACATAACGGTAGTTGCTGTTTTATTGTCGATTTCTATGGTTTTAGAATCAAGTTCTTGATTTTTTGTGCTTAAAATTAAATCTAACAAATCTGATTTTATACGAGGTATAACCACTTCGGACTCAGGGTCTCCCATTCTTACATTATATTCTATAACAAAAGGTTCTCCTTTTATGTTCATTAAGCCAAAAAATATAAATCCTTTGTAATTAATATTTTCGTTTTGTAGTCCTAAGATTGTAGGTTTTATTATTTTATTCTCGACTTTTGCAATAAACTCGTTATTTGCAAAAGGAACCGGAGAAACAGCTCCCATTCCGCCGGTATTTAAACCAGTATCATTTTCGCCTATACGTTTATAATCTTTAGCATTGGGTAATATTTTATATGTTTTTCCGTCGGTAATGACAAAAACCGAAAGTTCTATTCCCGACAAATACTCTTCAATAACGACAGTTTTACCGGCATCGCCAAATTTACCTTTTAGCATATTTTCTAATTCTATTTTTGCAGTTTTAAGGTCGTTTAAAATCAAAACTCCTTTTCCTGCTGCTAAACCATCGGCTTTTAAAACATACGGAGGGTTTAATGTCTCTAAAAAGTTAATACCTTTTTGTATATTTTTATTTGTTACGCTTAAATATTTTGCTGTAGGAATATTATATTTTTGCATAAATTTTTTCGAGAAATCTTTGCTTCCTTCTAATCTTGCTCCGTATTTATCGGGTCCAAACACAAAAATATCGGGATTATTTTTTTTAAAAAAATCTACTATACCTTTTACCAAAGGGTCTTCGGGACCTACAATAATAAGGTTTATGTTATTTTTTATACAAAAATTATTTATTTTATTAAAATCGTTTACCTGTATATTAATATTTTCGCCATATTTGTTTGTTCCGGCATTACCCGGTGCTATAAATATTTTATCGATGTTTGTATTTTCTTTTATTTTCCAAGTTATGGCACTTTCTCTGCCTCCTGATCCTAAAATTAAAATATTCATTGTTTTATATTTTTAGTTTGTTTAAATAAAATTCTGCTATTTTTAAATCGTCGGGAGTTGTTATTTTTATATTTTGTTTTAGCCCGTAAAATAAATTTATTTTTTTGTTTAATGTTTCAAATACCGATGCGTCGTCGGTAAACTTTTTTTTATATCGTTGTTGGTAAGCAAATTTAATATCTATTGATTTAAAGAATTGTGGCGTTTGTATAATTTTAATTTTTTCGCGATTAATAATTTTATTTCCTTTATCTGTAATTTGTCGTAAACTTTCGGTTATGTCGATATACGGTATTGCATTGCCTTTTTGCTCGGCTAAATAAAAGCCTGTATTTATTAGTTGTTCTGATATTATTGGGCGAACTCCGTCGTGTATTGCAATCAAAGTATTATCCGGTATTTCTTTTAATCCGTTTTTTACAGAATTAAATCTGGTTTTACCTCCTGCTATTATTTTATGATTTATTTTAAAATTATACTTGGTAATTAAATCTTTCCAATATGTTATTTGTTCTTTTGGTAATACAACAATTATATTAAATTTACTATTTATTTTATTTATATTTTTAATTGTTTGCATTAGTATTGGCAATTTATTTAATACAATAAATTGTTTTGGTATGTTATTATTCATTCTCATACCTAAACCTCCTGCAACAATAAGAATATATTTGTCCATAAGAAATACAAAAAAAAAGGAAGATAATAAAAATCTTCCTTAAATTAAAACTGTAAAATTAAAAAATTATCGCGCTATTACAATTTGTTTTCGATATTTATTTATTTCGGTATTAACTTCTATAAAATAAACTCCTTGTTCCAACTTAGAGACATCTATTTTATAGCTATAACGTAAATCTTTTACTTCGCTTTGATATACAATAGATCCTAAAGAGTTGTATATTGTAATTTTGTTGTGTAACGATTCTAAATTATTTACCGATACATTTAAAAATCTATTACTTGGATTTGGATATACATTAAGGTTATCGTTAAGCATATCTTTTTGTATTAGAGCTATAATTCCTTTTTTATCGTCGTTTGATATGTTGTTATGATTATTATCTGTGCTGTTAATACTAAACCCGCCATTGTTGTTGTTAAATATAACTTCTTTTTGATTATCTTGATCTAAATTGGCATCATTAGCTTGAGATAATGCTTTATTACAACCGGGAACATAAAACCACCAAGCTGCAAAACAACCATTTGCATCGGTAACTGTAATTATGTAATAATCATCGGCATAAACCCATATATTATCATCAGTTCCTAACGAGTTTCCGTTTAAATCAAACCATTCGTATGAGTAGCCAGGTGTTCCTCCCGAAGCACTTGCATATACGTGAGCTATACATGTTCCAAAATAATTATATAATTGTCCTGTAAGACTAACATCTAACGAATCGGGTTCGTAAATGGTAATTGTTGATGTTTTTGGCATATTACATCTTCCTGTAACTGTAACGGTATAATTACCTGCCGGCAAGTTTTGTGCTAATGAGTCGTTATCCCCATTTGACCATTCGTAAGAAAATACTCCTTGTATAGGAACTCCTCCTCCATCGATTGGTGTTGCTATTGCTTCGCCCGTGCTATCTCCGGCACATAAGACATCTGTTGTTGACACATCAACACTTGCTAGTGGCTCTATATAATAAATATGTATTGTATCAACAGAAGAACATCCTGCATTATCAGAAACGGTAACAGTATAATCTCCTTGACCAAGATTAGATATTGTTTGTGTTGTTGCTCCATTTGACCAATTATAATTAAAAGGTCCGGCTCCTTCGTTTGGTGTAACGGTTATTTTTCCATCGTTTCCATTACAACCTGCATCCCATTTATCTATCGTAACACCATCAAAACAACCATATTTTGCAATAAATCCATTTTTTTTGTTTGTAGATGCATTTGTTATTGTTATATCATTAACATTATTAATATCAGAATTAAATGTAATATTATCCGAACGAAAAAAACCGGTTAAAAATATATGGTTATTATTATCTGTCGTAAGACTATAAGCTATATTTATTTGTGTATTATTAGATGTTTCTGTATTTATTATATTATCCATTACCCCATCGGTGCTTAATATTCCTATAAAAGGATTTGTATTTCCTTGTGGCGATGATACGGTATTATCACCCCACAAAAAATTGCCTGAGTAATAACCTGATATGTAAATATTATTATTAGATATTATTAAATCAAAAGATCTATTATTTTCGGAGCTATTTGCCGAGCGAGCCCATAATGCTGTTCCGTTTTCGTCGATTTTGGCTATGAAAATATCTGACCCGTCAATTGTATTTAAATCTATGTCTCCTATTCTTAAAGAATCTATAAAATGTCCACACATGTATATGTTATTAGCATCAACATCCATTCCCCAACATTCGTCCATATTATTGTCGCCATAATTTCTAATCCAGGTTAAATTACCATCGCTGTTAAATTTAAATAAAACAATATCTCTATCGCCATTGCTAATAATAGTGTCGTTTTCGTAAATTAAAGTATCAGAGAAATACCCAGAAAGGTATAAATTACTATTTAAGTATTTTAAATTATTTAACAAAATACTATTATAAGTAGATTTGTGCTCTATATTTTTTACAAAAACTACATCGCCGTTATTATTTAATTTTAAAAAATAATATGATTTTATTCCTGTTCCTGTAAATGTTGTGTTGTCTAATGTTATTTCGTTAAAATAAAAACCTGTTATAAACAAATTATTACCATCTGATATAATTGCTCTACCTTTTTGCGTTCCATTACCTTCGCCTATATTTTTTGCCCATATCTCGTTACCGTCTTTATCGTATTTTGCAACAAAAGCATCTATTCCGTCAGACGATGCTATTGTTGATGAACCAAAATTAACAGAGCCTTCGAAACTACCTGTTATAAATATGTTATTGTATTTGTCGATATAAACATTTTTTGGATCGTCAATTTGAGCTCCCCCAATTTGTTTTATCCATAATATATTTCCTATTTTATCAGTTTTTATTATAAGTAAGTCTTTTGCTCCGTTTGAAGTAAAGCTATAACTACCAATTGTTGCATTTCCTGTTAACTCGGATAATGTAATAATATCTCCGTTATTATCTATTTTTATTGCTTCGGTAGGCAAATTGTCGGCTCCTAAAATAGGGATAGACCATAACCACGATTGAGCAGATAAAATACCTGCAAAAAATATAAATAAAATAATTAAGTATATCTTCCTCACTTGTATGCGTAATTTTACTCACTACAAATATAATCAGAACACGTATTTTTCGCAATTATATTTACAATTATTTTTTATTTTTTTGACTAACATTTATTTTTTGTTGACAAACGTATTTTTTTGTTTTTTATAGAAAATTTAAAGTAAATTAATTTTATTTATAAGCTCAAAAAAATTAAAATTAATATTAGTGTATTGAATTCTTTTGAAATTTATTGCTAATTTGCAAACCGAATAGTAATAAAAAAGTTAGCATTATTAAAATATTTGTTTTAGTCTTATAAATGGGAAAACAAGAAAAAAAGAAAATTTTATTTCTGGTTCAATTACCTCCTCCTGTTCATGGCGTTAGTGTTATGAATAATTTTGTTGTTACAAGCGAATTTATAAATAAATCTTTTTTAAAAAAGGTAATAAAACTTAATTTCTCGAAAAAGATATCGGAGTTAAGGCAAATTACTATCCAAAAAATTACTAAAACAATTATTATTTTTTTTAAACTTTTAAATAGTTTAATATTTTTTAAACCGGATATTGTATTTTTTACTTTATTTCCGTTTGGTAAAGCTTTTTTTTTAAGAGATTTCTTTTATTTGGCTTTGATTAAAGTGTTTAACAAAAAAATTATACTATATATTCATAATGTTGGAATTAATAACGATAGTAATTATAAATTAAAAAGAAAACTTTATAATTGGGTATTTAGTAATATTAATATTGTTTTTTTATCAGAAAAAATAAAAGAAAAAGAAACATTAAATTTAGCATTAAAAAAAACTAAATATTTTATAATTCCAAACGGTATAAAAGAGGTTGATATAAATAAATATCATAATAATAGAAACAATAAGGAATGTTTAAATATTTTATTCTTTTCTAACTTTTTTAAAGAAAAAGGTATGTTTATTTTGTTAGATGTTTTTAAAAATTTATTAAATAAACATAATAATATAAAACTTATAATAGCAGGACAAGATTTTGACTATAATAAACAAAAAATAGAAAAATTTATATCAGATAACAATTTGTCAGACAAAATAACTATTAAAACAAATGTTTTTGATGACGATAAAAATAAATTGTATGCAGAATCTGATATTTTTGTTTTTCCGTCGTATTTTTACGAAACATCGTCGTTGGTTATAATGGAGGCAATGCAATTTGGTTTGCCTATTGTAGCTTCGGCAACAGGTGTAATTTCCGACTTGTTAATTAATAACGAAACAGCTTTACTGTTTACTCCTAAAAATTATACAGAATTTGAAAAAAAATTAAGTTTATTTATTAATAATAAAAAGCTTAGAGAAGATATAGGGAAAAAAGCCAGAAAATATTTTTTGCAAAATTATACCTTTAATGTTTTTTCTGATAAATTATCGAAAATGATTAACAGCGTTGTAAATGAATAATATTATAAGTATTTTAATGCCCGTATATAATGGCGAAAGATTTATAGAGTTAGCCATTAAATCTGTTTTAAATCAAACATATAAAAATTTTGAGTTTTTAATTTACAACGACGGTTCTACCGATAATTCATTAAATATTATAAAATCGTTTAACGATGATAGAATTACAGTTTTTAATTCGGAAAAAAACAGAGGAATAGTTTACGGATTAAATTATCTGTTAAAAAAATCTAATGGAGATATTATTGCAAGAATCGATTCTGACGATGTTTGGGTTCAAAACAAATTAGAGAAACAAATTAATGTTTTAAACAATTTTGGACATAATTGTTTAATAGCTTGCTTTGCAAATCTTATCGACGACGAAGGAAAAGTTTTTGACACAAAATTTAAACAATATTATGTAGAGAAGGATATTAAAAAATATCTGCCAAATTCTAATTTTATTATACATTCGTCGGTAGTAATACCAAAAAATATTTTTGAAAAAGTTGGCATTTATAGGGATAAATACTTACATACCGAGGATTACGATTTATGGTTAAGAATAATGTATGCCAATATAAAAATAATAATATTACCGGAAGTTTTACTTAATTACAGAGTGTCTCGTTATAGTGTAAATTTTAGGTTTCGAAAAGTTCAAAGCAAAAATGTTATTCGTCTTAAATTTAATTACTGGCGAAAATATGGTTTTAAGTTTTTTTATATTAGTGAGTTATTTTTAAATTTTTATTATTGGTTTTTTCCTTATTGGATATTACGATTAAAACGAAAAATATTTAATACCAATCTATTTTAAAAAATATTCTAAATTTAAAATAAATTTTTTGAAACAATATGTTAGCCGTCTGTTTTTTATGCGAAGAAACAAGCTTGTAACCAAAATTTAACATATAATTATTACATTCATTTTCAATTAAAATAATTTCTGTATCTGTTAAACCCTCTTTCCATTTTTCTCGAGAATTTTGTTTTTGTTTCTTTGTTATATCTTTATGCAAGCGTTTATATCCTGTAGATAAAAAATCAAAATAAGTATTTTTATTTTCTTTTTTCTCTGATAATAAAATATCTAATTTTGAGAATATTTTTTTTAAACTTGTTTCGGTATTTTTAATAAAGTCCTCGTATAAAATATGAATTGATTTTTTGCACGATGAGTGTTCTATAAAAAATTGCCAATAATATGCAGTAATAAGTGGATTAATATTAAATGGTTTATTTTTGTAAGGGTCAATAGATATTTTTTGCGAATAAAAAATAGCTCTTGGGTCGCGAAAAAGGCAAATTAAATTAAATGTAACTTGGGGTAATATTTTTTTTAAATCATTAATTTTAACAAAAGCGTCTCTTTTTTTAAAAAAGAAATATTTAGCATTTTTTTTATTCTTTTGCTGAAAAGTTTTTAAAATCGAAAAAAAAACTTGTTTTTTATCGGGTTGTTCCGATATTTTATTAATATCGTCTTCAGAAAATTGCCATTGTTTTAATTTGATATCAGTTTTTAATAATTGTGAAATTTTTGTAGCAATATTCTTTTTAGTAATTTTATCATTAAGTAAAAAATAATCAATTAAAGCATCACCCTCCGGAAAAACAATAATTTCTTCGTATTCACTTAATTTTTGAGATAAAAACGAAGATCCCGAACGGTTAATGTATGATAAAAATATAAGTTTCATTTACATTGGATAATCGTATTTTTTTAAATCAAGGTTAAATTCTTTTGCTAATTTTTTATTGTCGTCAATAAAATAATCGTATAGCCTATTAAATATAAATTTATTGATATTTTTTTGTAAATTAAATGGTTTTCCAATATTTAATTTAGAATATATTTTATGAGAAATTTGGTGTAAATATGGTATATCAATATAGTTTACTTCATCAGGTCTATTAAAATCTATTTGTGTTTTTGAGAATTTATTAGTAAACCTTGCTGTTTTTAACATAATCGAGGTATAACTTTTATTTACTTTTTTGTTTAGTATATTTTGCTTTATATCTAAATTAAATTTAGATATAAAATCTTTAATAAATTCATTGTAATTTGTTTTAAAATCTTCGTAAAGAAAAATATTTAGTTTGTTTTTACCAAAAGTATCAATGTATTGTTTTAAGTAATTATAATAATTCCATCGTTTTATTTTGTTACTTATAAAAAAAAATAAAATTAATTCTGTAGGAGTCATTGTCCCCCCTGAATGTATATATTGCGAATATGACGATTCGATTATATTAATTTGGTTTCTTATAAAAACAACAATTTCAGCATTTGGAAAAGCTTTATACAATCTTTCAATTTTTTGTTTATTTAGTAAATTTTTATTATTAACACCAAGTATTTTCTCTTCGCAAATTATGTAATTATTATTTTTTGTTTTTTCATAAGCATAATTAAAAAAAATATCTTCCGGCAGTAAAAGCTTTTCTTTAAATTCTTTACGATTAAAATAAGTATAATTTGATACATTAGGATAAAACATTTTTTGAAACCATGTTGTTCCTGTTTTTGGATAACCAATATGTAAAATAATTTTTTGCAATTTATAAAGGGTATTTATATTTATTTAAACATGTTAAATTAAATTCCGAAATCAATTTTTGGTTTGATTCGCTAAAAAAATTTATTATTCTCAAATAATTTTTTCTTGTTATATTTTTTTCTAATTTAATATTATTTTTTGACAAAATTTTATTTAAATTAAAAAATATCTTACGTGTAATATAAAACAAATAAGGAATATTTATTAAAATCTTTTCTTCATCAGGTTCAAAAAAATTCTTTTCTCGAGTAAATTGGTTAAAAAACCGTAAATATTTAATTATATTATTGTTTAATGAATAATTTTTTATATTAAAATTAATTGCATTAAAATCAATATCAAAGTTAAATGTAGATATGTAATTTTTTAAAAATAGTTTGTTGTTAGCTTTAAAATCTTCATAAAAATATATTTTTACATTATTTCTGCCAAAAAGATTTGTATATAAAGTTATTTGCTCAAAATAATTCCATTGATTAATTTTATTAGTATCAAACAAATGTTCAATCATTTTATTAAAAGACTTTGTTCCTCCATTTTGCACATAAAAAGAATATTTTGACTCTAATATTTTAATTTGATTTCTAATGAATATAATAATTGTTGCACCAGGGAAGTTTTGTTTTATTTTTTTTGCTTTACTTTTTATATCCAAAGTATTTTTTTTTATATTCATTATTTCTTCATCACAAAAAATTAAATTATTGTTCTGGTTTATTTCTTTAAAATTAAATTTTGTTTCCTTGTTTTGAATAAATTCTCTAAAGTTTTTTGCATTAATAAAATTGTAATTTAGAATATTTGGATAAAAAGATTCTTGAAACCAAGTTGATGCAGTTCTAGGGTAGGCGGCGTGTATTATTACTTTATTCATACCGGATAATTATATTTTTTAATTTTATTAAGATGATATTCGTCTATTAATTTTTGATTTGAATTAGCATATTTTTCTTTTATAAACCCAATCACTTCTTTATTTAACAATATGTCTGTTGATATATATTTACCAAACAACTTATTTTTGTTTAAAGAATTTATTATTTTATCAGAAAGTTTATAACAATATGGAATGTTTAAAAGATAATATTTATATACAATCTGCCTATTTGTAAACAAATTACATGTCTTTTTAAAATAAAATAAACCTGTCCGGTATCTGTTATTAATATGTTTAATATCTAATTTTGATATATTAACATCAAAATTATATTTATTCAGAAACGATTCTAAAAAATTAATATTATCCTCTTTTAAATCTTCATACAAATATACATCAACATAATCAAACAAAGATTTGTAATATTTTATTAAATTATAATAATTATAAAATTCAAAAGAAAATAAACCAAGTTTTTGAATTACAAAATATCTTGGATTATGTAAAAATCTATTTATGTTATATGTTCCCCCATAACTTATATAATGAAAGTATGCCGATGCAATGGCATCAAATTGGTTCCTTATAAAAATAACAATTTTAGCATCAGGAAAAGTTTGTTTTAACCGCTCGGCAACAACCTTTGTTACAAAACCATTATATCCGCCGGTAAGCATTCCCCCAAGTATCCGTTCATCACTAATAATAACATTTTTTTTATACTTGTTTTTTATATGGTTAACAAAATTTTTTGGCTTGTAATTTATTCCATAGGGAGTAATTAAAAACTTACCAACATCTTTTCTGTCAATAATCTCAAAATTTAATATTTTTGTAAAGAATTTTTTTTGAAACCAAGTCGTCGCAGTTTTAGGATAACCAATATGAATAATTGTTTGATTCATAAAATTTATAAACAAAAATAAGAAATTGTTAAGCCAATTTTATAATTTATAAAATTATTTTTTAATCATTAAGAAATTAAAATAATTTATTTGTTACTAATAAAGCATCTGATTAAACAGTTAACATTTAAAAAAAACAAAATAAACAATTAATTTACAAAAGTGTTGTATATTTGTTAAAAATTTTTATACATTTGTTAAAAAAATAAAAAAATGAGAACAATAACAATTATTTTACTTTTATTATTAGCACAATCAACAGTATTTGCTCAAAATTGGTTGTGGGGAGAGAGTATTTCAGGTAATGATTTATTAGAAACCGAAGGTGTTGGAGTTGATTCTTCAAACAACATTTACATATTAAACGAATTAAACGGGACATCAACTGTACAAGGAAATACTATTACTTCGGCAGGAGGTAAAGATATCCAATTATCAAAATTTGATATTAATGGAAATTTACAATGGACGCGAGGTATTGGAGGAACAAATACCGATGACCCAAAAAATTTATTTACAGATGTAAACGGTAATTCTTATATAACAGGAAGTTTTAATGGAACTTCAAATTTTTCTACAATAACCATTAATGCTCAAAATAATAAAGATGCCTTTTTGGCAAAGTACGATGCTAATGGTAATATTGTATGGGCAAAAGATATTGCATGGGGAGAAAATGTTCAGAAAGGAACATGTGTAAATGTAAGTAACTCAGGTTATATTACTATGGGAGGCTTTTTTAAAGACACCATTATTTTTGGTGATACTGTAGGTGCTGCTAATTCCGATACACTTATTTATAAAAAAAATAAAAAGAATAGCTTTATTGCAAAATTTAATAATAACGGAAATTATATTTTTTCCAAGCAAATATATACTAACAACGCATCAATGTTACTTAATGCTTTATCGTTATATAATGGAGACAATTTTTATTTAGGAGGATATTTTACTGATTCTCTTTTTATTGATAATGATACACTCGTTGCCGATAATCATAGTTCAGATATTGCTATAATTAATTTTGATGCCTTTGGAAATGTTATATGGGCAAAACGATTTGGAGATGATAATGTTGAAAAAATATTTGGTATTGAGTCTGATGAAAGCAACAATATTTATATTACAGGAGCTTTCCAAGATTCTTTAATTATTGGAAATGATACATTATATGGAACTAATGCAACTGCTTATGATTTATTTGTTGCAAAATTAGATCCAAATGGTAACGAACTTTGGGCAACTGCAAAAGGAAGCAGTTATAATGATTATGGTTGGAGTGTAACATATAGAAATAGTAAATTACAAGTATCCGGCTCTTTTTCGGATACTATTATTTGGGATAATGATACAATTACAACATCTTCATTAGGAGATGTAGATGCTTTTTTTGCAACATTAGATGTAAATAACGGAAATCTTTTAAACATTGTTAAAGTTCAGCCAGGTGGTTCGTTAGTTGCAAATGAAGAACCAAGAGATATCGTAGTAGATAACTATGGAAATACTTATATGGCCGGTCGTTATGCATCAGATTATTTATATTTTGGAAATGATACTTTAACTAATGCCAATCCTGGACAATATGATGTATTCGTAGCTAAATACGGCTGTCAAGAAGTTGCTATAAATTTTGCATCAACTGCAATAACTTGTGCAGGATATAATGATGGCACAATAACAGCTGTTCCTTCTATTAACAATACCTATACTTATTTATGGAATAATAACGATACAACTCAAAACATAGACACTCTTACAGAAGGCGTTTACACCGTAACAATTACAAACAGCTTTGGCTGTGAATACATCGATTCTACATTACTAACTCACATTCCTACTTTAGAAACAAATATGAGTTCAGATACCATTACAATAAACTGTGTTGACGGACAAGATGGTCAAGCAATTGTAACTCCTATTTTTGGAGTTGTTGATTCAGGATTTTCTTATTTATGGGATAATGGTATTACCGACTCACTTGTAGCTACATTAGATACAGGATTACATTATGTAACCGTAACCGATTATTGCGGATCAAAAACCGATTCTGTATTTGTAACTCATAAACCTACATTAACAGCAAATTTAGCTGCTCATATAACAACAGTACCATGCGAAGATAGTCAAATTGGCGAAGCTTTTGTTGATTATCAAAACGGAGTATATCCATATCATTTTGTTTGGTCTAACGGCGATACAACGCAATCAGTACACGATTTAAATGTAGGAAAACACTATGTTACAATTACAGATTATTGTAACGTGCCATTAACAGACTCAATAACCGTTTATCATTTACCAAAAATGTTTAGTGATGTTGCCGAAGCAAAACCTGCATCGTGCACAGACACAGCCGACGGAACAGCAATAATACTTGCCCATAGCGGAGTTCCTCCATATACATATCAATGGGATACATCAGCAACAGGAATCGATTCTTTAGGAATAAATTTAAAATCAGGATGGCATTATATTACTATAAGCGATGCTTGTGGAAGCGTTGCCGACTCTGTAGAAATAAAAATAAAACCACAATTACAAGTTTCGTATCTTTTAGACAAAATAAAATGTTATAACGACTCAAATGCAAGCATTACAGTAATTACACAAGATGGCGTTTCTCCAGTAACCATAAAATGGTCTGATACTACCGAAACAAGTTATATATTAGACTCTTTAAAATCAGGAACATATTATTATACCGTATCTGATTATTGTGGTAGTATTTCTGATACCATAACAATAACACAACCAAAATTATTGACAGATACCGTTGTTGTTACTAACGAATCGGAAACAGGCAAATCCGATGGGGTTGTTAATTTAACAGTAATAGGCGGAACTTCTCCATACAGTTATTATTGGTCAAATGGTGGAGTTGCAGAAGACTTGGTTTATGTTGCCGCAGATACATTTTATGTTACAATTACCGACGCAAACAATTGTTATACAGCCGATACAGCTATAGTTTTAATAGATAAAAAAACTATTACAATAGTTAACGCTTTTTCTCCAAATAACGATGGAGTTAACGATGTGTGGAATATTAAAAATATAGATGCTTTTCCAAATTGTAGTGTAAACGTTTATAACCAATGGGGAACAATTGTTTTTGAATCTACAGGATACAAAAAACCTTGGGACGGTACTAAAAACGGCAAAATGTTACCATCAGATACATACTATTACATTATAGACTTAAAAGATGGAACAACTAAACCTTATACCGGTTCGGTAACAATTGTAAAATAATTATAAAAGTTAAAATCAAATAATTATGAAAAAAATAATATTAATATCTCTTGCTTTTTTAACATTTAATTTTGTCGATGCACAACAAATTAATATGTTTAGTCAATATATGTTTAACCAATACTCTATAAATCCTGCAGTAGCAGGAAGCAAAGACTATATACCGGTTACATTGTCTTACAGAAGACTATGGACAGGAATAGACGATGCTCCTACAATTCAAATGATATCCGGACACACATCAATTTCAGAAGAAATGGCTGTTGGAGCAAAAGTATTTTCTTACTCAGCAGGACCTAACGTAAAAACAGGTTTCGAAGGAACATATGCTTATGCTTTTGGATTATCAGAGACAAGCAAACTATCGCTTGGTTTATCATTACAATTAAATCAATATTATTTAGATAAATCAAAATTATCGTTCGAAGATATGTCAGAGCCTACAATAGCTCAAGGTTCCGAAAGATTAATATTACCCGACGCAAATTTCGGAGCTTACTATTACGATAAAAATTATTATGCAGGTATTGCAGTTCAACAATTATTTGGACGTAAAGTTACATTATTAAACGACAACCTTGAACAAAAACAAGTAAGACACTATTTCTTACACGGAGGATATATTTATGATATTAATGACGATTTTTCTGTAGAACCATCTGTTTTATTAAGATATATCGAAGCAGGAGTATTTCAAGCAGACATAAATGCCAAAGTAGAATATAAAAAATTAGCATATTTAGGTTTCTCATATCGTTCGCAAGATGCTGTTGTTGCAATGATAGGTATTAATAATAAAGCATTGCAATTTGGTTATGCTTACGATTTTACTTTATCTGATATACGAAAATATAGTTTAGGAACACACGAAATAATGTTTACTTATAAAATTGGTAATAATAAATCAACCAGTAGTGCAGAATAATTAAAAATCATTATTTAAAAAATAACATAACCCTAAGCTTTTTTAAGGTCTAAGCTTTTTTAAGGTCTAAACTTTTTCAAGGAATAGCTATGCTCAAAATTTAAGGAAAGTATCTTTTTTAACGAATAAACCACTAAAAGCAACTTTAAAAATAAAAGATTACAAACCTATAAATCAAACTTGATTTTAAAATCTTAATTCTCAAAAATATGCTTATTTCTGAAAATACCCTAATTAATTTATTTTTGTGCTATCTGTATTTTTACGGTCAATAAACAATCGATAATTTTTTTTGGGGATATCAAAAACATAAGTTTTATTATTAGGATTATCTAATACTTGTTTTCGCAACCACGGATTAAAAATTTTTAATATTTTATAATTAATATTTAACGATTTAGCAAAATCCGCCAAATTAGATATACTTGTGTCAATTTGTATTGTATCGGTTTTAATCTCAGGGTATAAATCTTTTTCGCGAAAATGAAACCCAAATTTTTCGGGATTAGACAAAATAGTTTTAATAGCAATAATTCTATAAACATATCTTGCAGTTTCGCTATTTAATAACAAATCGTAATAATTGTCAACTTTTTGAAAATCGAGTTGCTTTTGTAAGCCCCCATGTCCTACATTATATGATGCGGCAGCAAGAGTCCACGATTTATATTTGCGATAAGCTTTTTTAAAATAATCGCAAGCTGCTTGTGTCGATTTTTTTAAATTATAACGCTCATCTACTTGTTTGGTAATTTCAAGATTATATTCCAGACCTGTTCCTTTCATAAATTGCCAAAAACCTTTTGCTCCGGCAGGAGATGTTATATTTTGCAATCCACTTTCGGCAACAGCCAAATATTTAAAATCGTCGGGTATATTATTTTGTTTTAAAATTTTTTCGATTAACGGAAAATATCTGTGTTTACGTTTTAAAAATAACAAAGTTTGAGAT
>JALSQC010000060.1 GCA_026985625.1 Bacteroidales bacterium
ATCCTCGCCCTTAAATTTTATTTTATCGGGGGTATAACTTTCTCTATTATGGTGCGACCATTTTAAGCCAAACGATAAAGCAAAGTTTGGGTGTAAACGAGCAAACATCCATTGTAAAAATTTATTTGTAAATATAGATTTTAAAAATTTGTATTTTTTGTCGTAAGGACCAAGTCCGTCGCCGTGAGCAATATAAAAAGTTTTGTCGTTGATTTTAATTATTTGTGGTTTTCTAAAAAGTTTTACGCCTATCTCTTGTGGCAAATAATTGTATGCCCATATATCGTGATTGCCTGTAAAAAAATAAACGGGTATTCCGTTATCGGTAAATTCTGCTATTTTTCCTAAAAAGCGAGTAAATCCACGTGGCACAACTCTTTTATACTCGTGCCAAAAGTCAAAAATATCGCCAACAAGATAAAGTGCTTGGGTTTTGTTTTTTATTTCGTCGAGAAATTTTATAAGCTTTTTTTCTCTAACAATACTTTTGTCATGTCCGCCAAGTCCAAGATGTAAATCGGATAAAAAATATATGTTTTTTTTATTTTGCACGTTTTTAAAGTTCTAAATCTAAATCTTTAATTAATTTAAACGGATTTATTTTTGTAATATTAAGTGTAAATCTTATTTTTTCAAAATAATTATCGGTATAAATGTTATTTGTTGTTTTTATTTCGTTAGAAAATGCTATTGGAAAGTATATTACAAATATATCTCTAATAATATTAATTTGAATTCCAGCCTCGTAAGCTAATAAAATATTGTTTTTTGATAAAATGTCAATGTTCTCGGTTGCTCCTATGTTTAAATATGGTTGAATTGCTAAACGATAAGGCATTGAGCTTGTAATGTTTATACTTGTTAGCCATTTGCTCGATTGTATTGGTGTGTATATGTTAAATCCGCCTTCGTCTTTTGCAAATTGGTGCGAGTATACGTTGTTTATATCGGTATCGTATCTGCCAAGGAATAAATTATTGTATAAATAGTCTTGATATCCTTTGTTGCCGCTTAGATTAAAGTTGTAGATTGGGTTTTGTGAGTTGTTATAAATAAAATTACCTGCAAAAAATCGTATAGACAATTTTTTGTTTTTGTTACGATAGTTAAAATAAAAGTTTCCTGATAAGTATGTTTTTAGATAGTTGTTTTTTCCTTCGATTGATAAATTAAAATTAAAAGGTGTAAAAATGTTTTTATTGTTAAAGCTATATGTTAAAATATGAATATAATTGTAGTTTGTCTTATTTGTTAAATATGATAAATAGTCGGTTGCTATAACTGTTGATAGCTTAAATTTGTTTGTAATTTTACTTCGTAAGTCTTTTTTATTTAGTTTAAAAATAAGGTTTAAATTTATATTGCGGTAATTTGTGTTTTTATCAATGGCAAATTGTTTTGTGTTTGCGTTTATCTCGATATTATTAAATATTTTGTTTGGGTTTATAAAAGCCGAGATATTAAAAAATCCTGCTAAAGTTTTGTTGTTAAAGCTATAAAGCGGAGCAAGTTGATATTCGATTTTTTTTTGTGGAGTTATATTGTTGTATAAAGCTATGCCGCTCATAAACTTATTATTATTGTTCCATGCTATTAGCGGAAAATAATAAATGTTTGTTTTTTGAGGATTGTTTAAACTACCGAGTAATTGTAATTTTAGGGGTTCTGTTTTTTTTAAAATTCCGTGTTTGCGTATTGTGTTGTTTTGTTGGTTATATTCGCCATAGGATTTGCAGTAGTTTATTGATATTTTATCGAAATCGATTTTAGGTAGTTTTATTTGTTTTTTTTTGGCAAAACCGTCGCTCCATATATTTTTTATTACCGAGTCGTTTTTTATATACGATATTAAAAATGGAGAGTTAATGTATCCTTTGTTTTTTATTGTTATTATGTAATTATTTTTTTTTGTTTTAAGATTTTTTATTTTATAGTCGAAAGTTTTTGTTGTATTAATTAAGTCGTCGAAAAACCAGCTAAGATTTTTTGTAGTGTTTTGTATAAAAATTTGTTTTAAATCTTCGGGATATGGGTGTTTAAATTTCCATTTATTAAAGTAAATATGCATTATGTTGTCGAATTTTTCTTTGCCGAGATATTGCATAAGATAGTTAAATATAACGGGTCCTTTAGAATAATTAATTGCTCCGTAGTTTATAGCAGTGTAATATTCTGCACTTAGATTTAAAGGTTGGTCGATATTTTTGTGAGCAACATATTGATATGTTAAGTCTAGGCTTGAAAAATGGTTTAGGTGCAAGTCGAAAATTTTTTTTAATCTTTGGTAGTTAATTTGCATTGGTAGTGGGTTATCGGGGTGAGATATAGCATTGTATCTATATTCGTAAAAAGTATTAATACTCTCGTCCATCCAAGTAAAACGGCGTTCGTTGCTGCCTAACATACTATAAAACCAGTTATGACCTATTTCGTGAACAATTGTTGTTTCGAGTGTTTCGGCATCGCCTGAATATCCTATATTTGTAATTGTTGGATATTCCATTCCTCCTCCTGCTCCAAGACTACCATCAACGGCAGTGCAATTATTAAACGGATAATTACCTATCCACTTAGAGTAATAAGAAACTCCGTTGTTGACATATTTTATTGCATCTTTCCATATATCGGCTTCGTTATTTGTAAACATAACCCATGTTGTAACTTTTTTGCCGTTGCTAAGCGTTACTTTACCTTTTAATACATGGTAGCGTTTGTCGGCAAACCAAGCAAAATCGTGAATGTTTTTTTCGGTATAAACTAAAGTTTTAAATTCGGTATTGCTTTTTGGAAATGAGTTATCGTTGTAGTTATATTTTTTAATTTTTTTAGTTTCTTCGACTTTTTTGTTTAACCAATTAATTTCCGATTTTGTTTTTAAATTACCCGTTGCTCCTACAACATAGTTTTTGGGAATGGTAATGGAAACTTTAAAATTTCCAAACTCGGAGTAAAACTCGCCTTGGTCTAAGTATGGAAAAGCATGCCACCCTTTATTATCGTAAACAGCAGGCTTGGGATACCATTGTGTAATTTGATACGATTGTCCACTATGTCCTAATCTTGAGAAAGTCCCCGGAATTTTAACTAAAAAAGGAGTGTGTATTGTAATGCTTTGTTTTGGTAATAAAGGTTTATTTAATATTAGTTTTGCAATGTCGATGTATTGCGAATCTAACTCCCATTTAATTTTTTTGTTATCGACAGAGAAACATAAATTAGAGATATATCCGCGTAAAGAATCGGGAGCATAATAAAAGTCGGTGTTACCGTTTATAATTTGTTGTTTTGCAAAAGCTGTATTATTATTTTTATATGCATTAGGCCAAAGATGAAAGTATAAAAATGTTAAAGTGTCGTTAGAGTTATTAGTGTATTTTATTGTTTCGTTGGCAATAAGTTTGTTGTTAATATCGTCTAATTTTACTTTTATATTGTAATCTACAAATTGTTGAAAATATTTTTGCGATAAAGCATTTAAGCTAATTAAAGATATTAAAAAAAAGAAAATAAATCTCATTTGATAAAATTTATGTAAAATTAAATAAAGCTCAAAAATAATAAAACATATAATAGTAATTTTATTTTTTTTTGAATATATAAAAAAAACCTCCGTTTAGGAGGCTTTTTTAGTAAATATAACAAACAGATATTATTTTACAAATTTAAGTGTAACTTTAGAGTTGCTATTTGTATATATGTTTACAAAATAAATACCTTTTTTAAGATTTGTTGTGGGTATAATAATTTTATTAGAGCCTTTATTTAACGATATGTCTTTTGAGAAAATATTTTGTCCCATAATATTTGTTATAGATATTTGTGTTTTTGCATTTTTGTTTGACTTAAAGTCTATAAACATATTATCTTTTACAGGATTAGGATAAAGTTTTATATTGGTAATTTTGTTTTTAATTATGTTTGTTGTTGCTGAAATATAAACAGCTTGTTCAAATGTTTGTCCTGCTTTTGTTCCGTTACAAGTAACATTAAGAATAGCCCAGTACCAACCGGTTCCGTTAATTATATATTGTGCTGTAACTGTTGCGGAATTATTTCCTGAGTAAAGTATATAAGTAATTTCTGCATGATTGGAATCAATCATATTTATATTTGAAATATTAACAGAATCTATGAATCCGCCTAAACAAGTGTCTATTTGCGAATAAATGCTATCCATATATGTAGAATCTAAGTAAACATAAGCAGTTTCGGTTAAAGAGCAGCCAATGTTATCGGTAACGCTTACAGTATAACTTCCTGCTGATAATCCGCTAATGTTTTGAGTTGTTGCTCCGTTACTCCAAGAGTAAACATAAGGTTGTGTTCCTCCATAAACTGTTAAATCTATGGCACCGTCGTTTCCTGCCGATGTTTCGTTAGTAACACTTGTTGTTGCATAAAAATTAGCACAAGGACCTGATGTAG
The DNA here is from genome assembly GCA_026985625.1 of Bacteroidales bacterium. GTDB lineage: Bacteria > Bacteroidota > Bacteroidia > Bacteroidales > JAFGXI01 > JALSQC01. Next base: position 4,426 of record JALSQC010000060.1, read on the forward strand.
AATCTAAGTAAACATAAGCAGTTTCGGTTAAATAGCAGCCAATGCTATCGGTAACGCTTACAGAATAACTTCCTGCTGATAATCCGCTAATGTTTTGAGTTGTTGCTCCGTTACTCCAAGAGTAAACATAAGGTTGTGTTCCTCCATAAACTGTTAAATCTATGGCTCCATCGTTTCC
>JALSQC010000061.1 GCA_026985625.1 Bacteroidales bacterium
CTTCTGTCCAAATTGTAGTCTGCCCAAAAGAATATAAATTAAAACCTGCAATAAAAATTAATGTGGTAAATATTTTTATAGATGCTAAAACTATTTTTTTCATAGTTGTGTAATATTTTTAGCAAGCATCTATGTAGCCTCACCCGTAAGTGGACATCTATGTAGCTTAGCTTATTTTAATAAAACAAAATTAAAATATTTTTTTTAAATAATTATTAACTTAATATTAAGTTTTTAAAATATTATTAACATTTAATAAAAGACTTAAAATTATGTTTTTAGGTTGCTTTTTTACTTGTAAAATTTATTATCTTTATGAAATATTTTAACAGTATGGGCGAATTATCTTTAATAAAGGCATCGGCAGGTTCGGGTAAGACTTATAATTTAACATTAAAATATCTTGAACTTTTATTTGAATACGAAAATAATTACAAACGTATTCTTGCCGTAACTTTTACAAATAAAGCTACAGAGGAAATGAAATCCAGAATTATTAGTCAATTAAATTTACTGGCTAATAATGGAAATTCTGATTACGAAGATTATTTAATAAAAAAATTTAGATTAAGAAAAGAACAATTACGTAATAAATCTAAAAATATTTTATCTAAAATTTTACATGATTACAGTAAATTCTCGATATCTACAATAGATAGTTTTTTTCAGCAAATTTTAAAATCGTTTGCCAAAGAAATTAATTTGCAATACGGATTTACAATTGAGTTAGACAGCTTGTCGGTTTTATCGGAGGTTATCGATAACATACTTGACGAGATATCGTTTAACAATGAGTTGAAACAATGGATTTTAAGATATGTAAAAGAAAAAATAAGTTCCGATGGAAAAGTAGATGTTAGAGCGGAAATAAATAAACTTGGCAGCGAAATTTTTAAAGAGGTTTTTGCTAATTTTAATAAAAATAAAATTGATAAAAATTTACTTGATAAATTTGCCAACGATTTATACAAAATAAAAAATAAGTTTGAGACCGATATGCATAATTTGGCAATATCGGCAATTGAGTATGTTAAAAGTAAAAATATATCGGTAAAAGATTTTAAATATGAGAATAACAGTTTTTTTGGATATTTTATTAATATAATCAATAAAAAAAAATATAATTACGGAAAACGTGTTATTGACGCTGTAGATAATTTAGATGCGTGGTTTACAAAAAAATCTGATAAAAAAAACGAAATAAAAGCTGTTTATAATGTTATAAACGATATTTTAAAAAAAACTATTGAATATTACGATAATAATATTGAGTTGTATAACTCGGTAAATGTATCGTTAAAATATTTTTTTACACTTGGAATTGTTTCCGATATATTAAAAAAACTAAACGAATATACATCAGAAAATAATTTATTTTTGTTGTCGGATACTGCAAAATTTATAAATCTTATAATTGATAATAACGATGTTCCGTTTATTTACGAAAAAATAGGCAGTATTTTTAAATTTTATATGATAGACGAATTTCAAGATACATCGGAGTTGCAATGGGATAATTTTAAACCGCTTATAGATAACTCGTTGGCAGACGGAAATAATAATTTAATTGTTGGAGATATAAAACAGTCGATTTATCGTTGGAGAAACGGAAATTGGGAACTTTTGGCAAAAAAAGTAAAAAACGATTTTGCTCATTATAATGTAAATTCTTATTCGTTAGATACAAATTGGCGTAGCAAAAAAAATATTATAGAATTTAATAATCTTATTTTTTTGCATTATCCTAAGTTGTTACAAGATTTGTTTAATAATGGCAGAAAACAAGAAAATAACGATATTGTTAATGCTTATAATGATAGCAAGCAAAAAATATCACCAAAAGCTTTAAACGACAAAAAAAAAGGATATGTATCGGTTGAGTTTATTGATGCAAAAAAAAGCGACGAATATTCAGATATTGTTATTGCTAAATTGCCCAAAATAATAGAAAATTTACAAGATAATAATTATCAGCCAAAAGATATAGCAATACTCGTAAGAACTAAATCCGAAGGCGAAAAAATAGCAAACTATTTACTTAATTATAAAAATAGTGAGTTTGCAAAATCAGAGTATTTGTATGATGTTGTATCAAACGAAGCGTTGTTAATAAAAAATTCGCCGGCTATTAAATTAATAATTAGCGTATTAAAATTTTTTATAAATAAAAACGATTTAATAAATCGTGCAGAATTGGCATATAACTACAATAATTTTTTTAATGATAAATATGTAAATGTTGATTTTAATGACATATTTCTTAAAGTATCGGATTTTAAAGAGTTCTATAATTTATTGCCAAATAAATTTAAAAATACCGAAACACAAATAAAACAATTGCCTTTATTTGAGCTTATTGAGCAAATAATAGTAAATTTTAAAATAAATAAAAATAAAAATTCGTTACCGTTTATAATTTCTTTTAACGATTTTGTTAGCGATTTTCAATCTAACAAAAGTTCCGATTTATTTTCGTTTTTAGAATATTGGGACGAAAAAAACAACAATATTGCAATATCGGTATCCGACTCGCAAAATGCAATAAAAATATTAACAATACACAAATCAAAAGGTTTACAGTTTCCTGCGGTTATAATGCCTTTTGTTAATTGGGCAATAGAATACGACCCTAATAAACAACCTGTAATGTGGTGTAAATCAGATAAAAAACCATTTGATACATTAGATTTTATTCCGGTAAGATATTCTAAACTTTTATCGCAAACAATATTTAAAGATTATTATTTTAACGAAAAAATGCTAACATTTGTAGATAACCTTAACCTTTTATATGTTGGATTTACAAGAGCCGAAGAAGCGTTATTTGTAATGTCTCGAAAATCAGAAAAAAATGAACTTAAACATATTGGCGACGGATTATTAAATATTATGATTAAAAATTTTATGAATAATAAAAAATCCGATAAAGATTTATATGAAATAGGAAAACCTGAAAGTGTTAACGATAATAAAAAAACGTATAAAAATAATAATATTATTTTAGATAGTTTTTCGGCAAATAAAGACATTAACAGTATATTAAAAATACGACATAAAAAAAGAGAGTTTTTTGGATACAATAAATTAAATGCATCGGGAATATTGTATCATAAAATTTTTGAAAATATTATACACGAAAACGATATTAGTAAAGTTGTTAATGTATTTGTTGTAAATGGTTTAATTAATAATAACGAAAAAAACGAAACAATAAATAAAATAAAAAAACTTATAAACACAAACAACCAAACAAAACAATGGTTTAATAATTTTGACAGAGTTATTGTAGAACGCGATATTATTACATTAGATAAAAAAACTAAACGTCCCGACCGTATTGTTTTTAAAAAAGATAAAATTATACTCATTGATTATAAATTTGGAAATATAGAAAAAACAGAATACATTTCGCAAATTAAAACATATAAAAATTTGCTATATAAAATGGGTTATAAAAATATATCGGGTAAGATATGGTATGTAAATAAAAATAAAATTGTTAATGTTTAGAGATAAAATATATATAATTATTGCAATCTTATTATTGTTTGTGTTAAAAATACAAGCACAAAATAACTTTATTACCGAAGATGATAACACCGATACCAAAAAACATCAAAAAACAAATAAATTATCGGATAGATTAGTCGAAGGAGGAAATTTTTACATAAACTTTTGGGGCGATGTTTTCGAGATAAATGTAAGTCCTATATTAGGTTATAAAGTAAATAATAATTTTTTGGCAGGAGTAGGATTATTTGTCGATTATCAACATTCGGACTATTACAAATATACGGCAACAATACTTGGCGGAAAAGTTTTTGGACGGTATTTTTTATATAAAAATTTCTTTACTCAATCGGAGTTCGAAAGGTTAAGAATATCGTTTAAATATAATAATATACAAACAAATTCAAATACATATTTTTACGATGGTCTTTATGTAGGTTTGGGCTATAATCTTGGCGAAATAAGAAACTCCGGACTTACAATAATGATAATGTATGATTTATTGTATAACGATAAATCTATATACAATAGCCCTTTATCGTTTCGTATAGGTATTAATTTTTAAAGATAATATATATGCAAGAACTAAGCTCATACACATTAATAATATCGGGAACTATTATTGTTATTTTATCGTATTTTTTTAATGTCATATCAGAAAAAACTAATATTCCGAGCGTATTACTTTTAATTATTTTAGGAATAATTATAAAAGAAATTTTGCATTTGTCGGGAATTATTGATGTAAATTTTTTCCCAATTCTCGAGGTTCTCGGCATTGTGGGATTAATAATGATTGTATTAGAGGCATCACTCGATTTAGATATTAATAAATCGAAAATAAAATTAATAATAAAATCATTTTTTATTGCTTTAATATCGCTTGGCATAAGCTCGTATCTTATAGCTCTTATTTTAAAAGTTTTTTTGCATACCGATTTATTTATATCTATGTTATATGCTTTGCCATTGTCAATAATGAGTTCGGCTATAATAATACCATCGGCTAAAAATTTGCCACAAGAAAAAAAAGAGTTTTTAATTTACGAAAGCACTTTTTCGGATATTCTCGGTATA
>JALSQC010000062.1 GCA_026985625.1 Bacteroidales bacterium
ACATCGGAATATCTAACATCATACGCCGTAGATTTTATATCAAAAACCGAAAATCCTCAACAAATTTTTTTACGCAAAAAACGTCTCGATATTATGAAACGTTATATGGATAGCAGTCCTAAAATACGAATACAATATTCGGCAAAATATGCAAGAGTATCAAACTACTGGAAAAAATGGATTGGCGAAGATAACGGATTAAAACGACTAAATGCTGTAGAAAAAAAACAAGAATTAGAACGTGCAATTAATAATTGGATAGAATTTGATCAAGAAAAACAAAAAAAATACGGACCTATTTTAAGCAAATACAAAAAACTATATCAAGAATATAAACCTGTAAAATTAGCAAAAGATTATATTTTTGAAGATGCTTTGGCTGTTGAATTAATACGATTTTCGCGAAACCTGAACCTACTAAACGATTACGATAATATGTCCGACTCGTTAAAAAAACAAACAATAGAACGTTTACGAAAATCGGCTAAAGGTTTTTACAAAGATTTTTATCTGCCAATAGACAAAGAGATATTTGTAGCATTAATGCCTATTTATAAAAAAAATCTGGATAAAAAATTTCACCCCGCATTTTTTAGCTTAGTTGACAAAAAATACAAAGGTAACTTTAAAAAATATGCCGACGATATTTATAGCAAATCATTTCTTACAAGCTACAAAAAATTTGATGCATTTTTAAACAAATTCTCAAATAAAAAATTACAAGCAGACCCCTTTTACATAATGTTTAACGATTTTAAAAATATTTATTCGTTAAATATTTATTCTCAAGTTAACGATTTTCATAATAGATTCTCTATTATTAATCGCAAATACATAAACCTATTAAAAGAATTTAAAACAGATAAACTTTTTTATCCCGATGCTAATTTTACAATGCGCGTTGCATACGGCAATGTTAAAGGTTATAAACCAAAAGATGCTGTTTACTACAAATATTACACAACTTTAGACGGAATAATAGCTAAAGATAATCCCAATATTTATGATTATAAAGTTCCTAAAAAACTTAAAGAATTATACAAAAATAAAGACTATGGCAATTATGCACAAAACGATACCATGCATGTTTGTTTTATTGCAACAAACCACACTACCGGAGGAAACTCAGGAAGCCCTGTTTTAAATGCATACGGACAATTAATAGGTGTAAACTTCGACCGTAACTGGGAAGGAACAATGAGTGATATTATGTATGATCCCAACGAGTGTAGAAATATTATTCTTGATATCAGATACGTTCTGTTTATTATAGATAAATTTGCAGGAGCAAAAAACTTAATAAACGAGATGAATATAAAAAGTTAATAATCACTACTTAATAATATACAAAAAACCTCGATATTAGTAAAATAAATCGAGGTTTTTTATTTATATAAATTTATATTTTTTAAGGACGTGGTGGAGGTAAAACTTTTTTATGGTTTTTCCAGTGTCCGGGAATCCATTTAAACCCTTTTGGTGTATTGTCCCAGTGTCCCGGAACCCAAGTAGTACCCGGTCGTTCAGGTTTTACCCATTTACCTTTAACCCAAATATAATCTTTTTTTTGTTTATCCCATTTCCAATGTCCTGCAATCCAAACATGTTTAGGTCCAGGTTTTGGTGGTTTAACAACAGCTTTTGGCGGTTTAGGTTTTATTTTTACTATTATCTGAGCTTGCGATACCGATACAGAAAACAATATAGCTACAAATAACAAACCTAAAATTTTTAAATTTTTCATGATTATTTAAGTTTAAGAATTAATAAATTATTTTTTTACAATTATTAAAAGCACAAAATATATACCATTTTTTTACAGTATTTATTATAATACAAAAGACCCTAACAAATTGTTAGGGTCTCTGTAAATAATAGTTTTATAAAGCCAATTTCATTATAAAAGTATCACAATCAGGTGGATTATCGGTTTTTTTATCTGCTGATTTTTGTAAAATTCCTGTAGAATAATCCGAAACGTTTATAGTTCCATCTTCTACTGCTCCTGTTTGAAACTCTGTAAATGTCGAAGTGCTAATATCAGAAAATGATGCCGACGCATCGCTAACTTTAAGACTGGCGTTTTCTACCCATTCTCCACTAAATTTCTCGGTATTATCGTTTCCTCCGTAAACTTGTCCTGCAACATAAATATTACTTCCAACAACCGATATACCTTTTATACGATGTTCTGCCGATTCGTCTGACATTTTTCCTGTATAATACATTCCTGCCCATACCTGAGCACCATTATCTTTTGATAATTTTAACAATAAACTTTCTCCCATTAAATCCATTCCGGATTCTCCAATTCGTCCTCCTGCAAATAAATAATCGCCTGATATTTTAACAACATGTGTATTATTTCTGTCGTTTATACCGGGGAATTTTTTACCCCATAAAAAATTTCCGCTAAAATCAATTTTCATAACTTGAAAATATGTATCCACTCCTCTTATATCGCAAGAAAAATATACTCCCGAGTTATCAATATCAATACCGTTTATTCTTGCTCCATACGATAATCCTGCATGTTTAATCCAAGCTAAAGCCGGCGATGCTGTATTTGCATTATTAATTTTGGCAAAATAAGCATAAGAACCATCAACTCCTCCAACAAATAAATTTCCCGAGCCGTCTTCTTTTATGGCATAGCCTCTACTTTTTGACGACGAAACATTTAAAGCATATTGAAATACTATAGCTCCATTAGATTTATCTAAAGCTCCCACAACTGTTTCGTTAGAACCTACGGTTCCTGTAAAATAAACATAATCTCCACTTGCATCAATAGCATAACCTTCGGCATCTTGAGAGCCTGTAGGATAACCTGTAGGCCACTCGGGTTTCCATCGTTTTTGCCATATAATGCTACCGTCAGACGAATTAATTTTTAATACCAAAATGCAATAACCTTTAGAATCTGATGTTGCAATAGCATAAATATTTCCATCGCTATCGATAGATATAGAACCTGCTGTTCCTCCGGTTTCGGCATTTTCTCCGGAATCGTTAGACCAATCTTTTGAACCATCGTCGTATTTTTTACCCCAACCCAACGAACCATCGGAATTGACTCTAACAACTACTATACTCTTATTTGCCGTTGCATCGGTAACATTCATCGAGATATAAGAATTGCCCGAATTATCAGAAACCATTCCCGATGTAAGTTCATCGTCATTATTTCCCGAACCTCCGTAAGTAAGGTCAAAAATGTTAGTTTTTGACGATGTTGCATAACCGTCGGGCAAATCCAATGTTCCTCCGCTATTATTATCGGTAGTGGTAGTGCCATCGTCTTTCTTTTTACAAGAAAAAGTAAATCCGATTAAAAAAACTAAAGAAATAATAAATAATTTTTTCATGATTTTATATTTTTTTTGTGATTAATAAACTTTATTTATCCAAAGTTATAACAAATATTGTTATTTATATTTTTTTTAATAAAAAAATATTAACTAATTATCAACCATAATGTATTTTTTGTTAATACAATTTAATATTATATTTGTAAGTAAATAAAATGTAATTAATAATGTCAGATATAATTAGTTTGACATTAAAAAATAAATAATCGTAATTTGTTAATTACTAATAACATACAAAATACTAACAAAATAAAAATATATTTTATTTGTATTTTTATTTTTTTAATTAAACCTATTTCGGCTCAACAAATAAACATATCGGAATTAACCGAATTAAATCAGCAGATTGAGGAAACATCGGGATTAATATATTATAACGGAAAACTAATAACTCACAACGATTCCGGCAATTTACCATATTTGTATGAGATTGATACAACTAATGGCGGAATATCAAGAACCGTTATTATTAAAAATGCATCGAATATAGACTGGGAAGATATAACTCAAGATTCTTTACACATTTATGTTGCAGATATTGGAAATAATTCAGGCGATAGAACAAACTTAAGAATTTACATAATATTAAAATCAGACTACCTTACAAATGATAGTGTTTATGCCGATACTATAAATTTTACTTATAATAATCAGACAAATTTTACAAGCAATCCTCAAAATACCGAATTCGATGCCGAGGCAATATCTATATACAACGATTCTATTATAATTTTTACTAAAGATTGGGTTAATAATACAACAAAAACATATATTTTGCCTAAAACTCCGGGAAATTACATTGCTTATCAACGTAATTATTTTAATTGCAACGGTTTAATAACAGGTAGTTGTTATAACAATTACGACACAAGTTTTGTTTTGTGTGGTTATACACAAGGGTTAGCTCCTTTTATAATACAGTTAAAACAATTTTCTGATACAAATATTTTTGACGGATTAATTTATAGATTTAATTTAACCGATAGTATTGGGGGTAGTCAAATAGAAGGCGTTTGTCCTAAAATACATAATAAATACTTTTTATCGCGAGAACATTTTTCTTATCAAACAGTCGACATAAAACCGGCTTTGTTTAGTTTTAATTTTACCGGTAATAACACAAAAATAAGTAATTATTATTGTAATAACTTAAGTATATATCCTAATCCTGCAACAAATTTATTAACAATAAAAAACAAT
>JALSQC010000063.1 GCA_026985625.1 Bacteroidales bacterium
AAAAATGTCGTTTGGAGGCTTAGGAAATAATCCGTTTAATCCTGCACTTGTTGGACGTGTTTTTTTGCTTATTTCTTTTCCTGTTGATATGACAACGTGGCCAAAACCAAATCCTTTACATTTTGGATTAGATGCAACAACAGGAGCTACACCCTTGGGATTTCTTAAAGAGTCTATAAGAAATGGTGAACATGTTCCTGATATTATGCATAGTTTACCTTCGTATTTAGACCAACTTTTTGGAAATATAGGAGGTTCGCTTGGTGAGGTGTCGGCTATTGCATTAATTATAGGCGGTGTTTATATGTTAATACGAAAAATTATTACTTGGCATATACCAACATCAATGATAGTAACGGTTTTTATTTTTCAAGGAATTTTATATTTATCAAATCCCGATAAATTTGCCGATCCTGTTTTTCATATCTTAACGGGAGGAATTTTACTTGGAGCAATATTTATGGCTACCGATATGGTAACATCGCCAATGACCCAAGTAGGGCAAATAATATTTGGAGCAGGCATAGGTATATTAACGGTTTTAATAAGAAACTTTGGGGCTTACCCCGAGGGAGTATCGTTTGCAATTTTAATAATGAATGCTTTTGTTCCGCTTATAAATAAAGGAATAAAACCAAAACGTTTTGGAAAGGAGGTTAAACATGTCTAAACCAAAAGATACTTTTGTTAATATGGTTTTAACCTTGTTGATAATTACTGCAGTTGCAGCAATATCGCTAGGATATGTATATGAGTTAACAAAAAAACCTATTGACGATGCAAAAAAGCAAAAATTAGAGAAAGCTATTGGAGAGGTAGTTCCTAAATTTACTAGTATTAAAGAATTTAAGGTAAAACCAAAGACAGGGGAGGATTCCTTAACTTTTTATCAAGCAATAAATAATGGAAAACTTGTGGGAACAGCAATAAAATCATACACCGATAACGGCTTTGGTGGCAGAATATGGATAATTGTAGGTTTTACCGATGATGGGACTGTTATAAATTATCAAATTCTTGAACATCATGAGACTCCGGGTTTGGGGAGTAAAACAGCTTTTTGGTTTAAAGATACTTTAAATACGAGTCGCAGTATAATTAATAAAAATCCCGGAAAAGTTAAGTTTATTGTAACAAAAGATGGGGGCGATATAGATGCTATAACAGCATCGACAATATCGTCGCGGGCTTTTTTAGATGCTGTTAGGCGAGCATACGATACTTTTATTAATTTTAAAAGCAAAGGAGGTGATAAATAATGAATCAAGTTAAGAATTTTACAAAAGGATTTTTAAAAGAAAATCCGGTTTTTATTTTGCTCTTGGGTATGTGCCCTACTTTGGGAACAACAACATCGGCAATTAATGGTTTGGGAATGGGTTTGGCAACGGCATTTGTGTTAACAATGTCGAATATTGTTATATCTATGGTTAAAAATTTTATTCCAAATAAAGTGCGTATTCCATCGTTTATTGTAATAATAGCATCGTTTGTAACAGTGGTAGATTTATCGATGGCGGCGTATTTGCCTGCATTACACGAGCAACTTGGATTATTTATTCCGCTTATTGTGGTAAATTGTATTGTCTTGGGACGAGCAGAATCTTTTGCATCGAAAAACGGAGTTTTTTCGTCGTTGGTTGATGGTTTAGGAATGGGGCTTGGGTTTGCTTTTGCATTAACAATTTTAGGTAGCGTTAGAGAGATACTCGGCTCGGGAAAAGTTTTTGGTTTTGATATGCATATTTTTCCTAAAGGTGTAGACGGAATATTGGTTTTTGTTCTTGCTCCGGGTGCATTTTTGGCTTTGGGTTATTTAATATCAATAGTTAATAAAATTAATAAAAAATCGATTTAATTTTTTTGTATTATGGAATATTTTGTAATAATAATATCGGCAATATTTGTAAATAATATTGTATTATCTCAGTTTTTGGGAGTTTGTCCTTTTTTGGGAGTATCTACAAAAGTTTCTACAGCTGCGGGAATGGGAGGAGCAGTTGTTTTTGTTATAACTTTGGCAACTATTGTAACTTATTTAATTCAACATTATATTTTGGTTCCGTTGGAGATTACTTATTTGCAAACAATAGCATATATATTGGTTATTGCTGCATTGGTTCAAATGGTTGAAATTATTTTAAAAAAGGTTAGTCCCGCATTGTATCAGGCTCTTGGGGTATTTTTGCCTTTAATTACAACTAATTGTGCTGTTTTGGGTGTGGCAATAATGGTTATACAAAAAAATTATAATCTTGTAGAATCAACTGTATTTGCTTTTTCTACAGCTGTTGGCTTTACTTTGTCGCTTGTAATTTTTGCAGGAATACGCGAGCATCTTGCGTTAATTAATGTGCCAAACGGAATGAAAGGGATACCTGTTGCTTTAATATCGGCAGGAATTTTAGCTTTGGCTTTTATGGGGTTCTCGGGTATGGTTTAGTAAAATAATAGTTCTTTTAGTTTATCTTTTAATAAATTAAAATCTATTGGTTTTAGTATAAATAAGTTTGCTCCTGCTTTTATGCTTAAATCGTTATAATATTTTAACGACGATATAAATATTATAGGAATTTTGTAATCTAATAATCTTATTTTTGATAAAATGTCTAATCCGTCAAAATCAGGGTTGTCGGCATCAATAATTATTAAATCGGGGTCTTTTTGGTTGTTTAATTCTTTTATTGCATTATAGTTTTTAGCTGTAACTATATTAATTCCCGAGTCGTTTAGATTCTCGATAAATAGTATTTTTTGTAGTTCGTCGTTTTCTATAATAAATATTGTCTTGTTGTTTAATAAATTAATATAATTATTGTCGTTTTGTATGTTTGTATATGGTTTTATTGTTAGTTTTAATTCTTTTGGCAGGTTAAATGTAAATTTGCTTCCTACATCTATTTTAGATGATACATTAATGTTTCCTCCGAGAATTTTTACATAATATTTGCATATTGCAAGTCCTAAGCCTGTTCCTCCATAGTTTTTTGTTTGCGATAAATCAACAAAAAAGAATCTGTCGAATATGCTTGATAATAGCTCTTTTTTTATTCCTATGCCTGTATCTTTTACAAAAAAAGTATATTCGTTGTTGGTTGTATTAAATCCAAATTCGATTTCTCCTTTATTAGTAAATTTAATGGCGTTATTAAGTAAAACCGATAGTATTTGTTTAAGTTTAATGGCATCGGTTATTATAAAATGTGTTTCTTTTGGAATAGATAGATTAAGTTTAATTTCGTGTTTGTTTTTTCGTTTTTTTTCTATGTCAAATAATTTATGCAGATTATTAAAAAAGTCGGTTAAATTAATTTTTTCGATATTTATTTCTACGTTGTTAGATTTTATTTTTGATATTTCTATAATGTCGTTTATTATTTCTAATAATTGTTTTGTGCTGGATTGAATATTTTTTGCGTATTCGATTTTTTTTTGTGAGTCTATATTATCTTTTAATAAAATGTTAGAGAACCCTAATATGCTGTTCATAGGTGTTCTTATTTCGTGTGATATGTTTGATAAAAATGCTGTTTTTAGTTGATTTGATTTTTCGGCATTTTCTTTTTGTAATTTAAGTTCTTCTTCGAATTGTTTTTTTTCGGTAATGTCTATGGCTATTCCTATAAATCCTTTTTTATTTTTGTATATTATTGATTTTGCCGAATAATCTACCCATTTATATGAATTTTTGTAATTAATTTTAAACTCGTAACGGCTAATTATATTTTCGCCTTGAGCTCGTTGTTGTCCTCGTGTTTTTATAAGCTCTTTATAGTCGTCGTGAACTAAATCCCAAAAATTTTTATCTTTTATTTCGTTGTCGTTTAGTCCTGTTAAAAATTTAAAATATTCGTTATAGTAAATGTATTTATTATCTTGTGCAATAAATATTGCTGCGGGAATTAGGTTTGCAAGTTCAAAAAAATCTTTTTTGTCTATATTAATCATTTAATAAAGAGTTTAATATTTCGTTATGGTATTTAGTATCAATATCAAACCAAGTTAATGGTTCGTAAATGTCCATAAAAATGTTTGCTTTAAATTTTAGTTTATGTTCGTCTGCTAAGATAATATAATTTGATAAGTCAACATATTTGTCGTAGGTATCGACTATTATTGCGTTTTTGTAATTGTCTCCTTTGTTTGGTGCTACTTCTTTTGCTTTGCTTATAAATTGCAGTAGTAAGTTAAATTTATTGTCTCCATCGGGTAATTTGCAGTAACGTAAATCCCAAATGGCATTCATATTTTTTATAAAGTTTTGATTGTTAATTATTTTTATAATTTCGTTTATGTAATCTTCTATTAATGGGTAACCAAAGCCTTTTGTGTAATGAAAATTATATTTTTTATTGTATTTAGTAATAAAACCCATTTTTAATTTTTAATTTTTAATTTTTAATTTTTAATTTTTAATTTTTAATTCTTAATTCTTAATTCTTAATTCTTAATTCTTAATTCTTAATTCTTAATTCTTAATTCTTAATTCTTAATTCTTAATTCTTAATTCTTAATTCTTAAT
>JALSQC010000064.1 GCA_026985625.1 Bacteroidales bacterium
GATGCTATTTCAATGGCGGCGTTATCGTGTATGGGAACATTTAGTATTTTTGCCGAACGTTTAATTATTTTTGTAATTACATCGGCATCGTAATATTCTAAATGAGATGTTATTCCGAATCGTGCACGTAAAGGGCTGGTTAATAATCCCGAACGTGTTGTTGCTCCTATTAATGTAAAAGGATTTAATTTTATTTGTATCGACCTTGCCGATGGACCTTTGTCAATAACAATATCTATATTAAAATCTTCCATTGCCGAATATAAATATTCTTCTACAATTGGACTTAAACGGTGTATTTCGTCTATAAATAAAACATCATTTTCTTCTAGATTTGTAAGTAATCCTGCCAAATCGCCGGGTTTATCTAAAACAGGTCCCGATGTTATTTTAATTCCAACTTTAAGTTCGTTTGATATAATGTTTGCAAGTGTTGTTTTTCCTAATCCGGGAGGTCCGTGTAGTAAAACGTGGTCTAATGCTTCGGAACGCATACTTGCTGCCTCAACAAATATTTTTAAATTGTCAATAATTTTTTTTTGTCCTTTAAAATCATCAAAAATTAAAGGACGTAATTGTTGTTCTAATTCTTGTTCTTTATCGGGCAAGTTATCGGCGTTATGTATGTTTAATATATCGTCCATTAATAAAATTTATAGAAAAATAATTAATTTTTTAAACTTATCAAAATTAATAATCTTTTATTCAATAAAAAAAATACTTTTGTATATATTATTTTGTTTTGATTAAAATTAAAAAAATATTAGAGCAAAAAGCAAAAGCGTTAAGCGATAATACGGGTGTTTATCAATTTTTTGATAAAAATAATAATATTATCTATATAGGTAAAGCTAAAAATTTACGAAAAAGGGTTTTATCGTATTTTAATAAAAATCAAACGGGTAAAACAAAAGTTCTTGTTAGCAAAATTAACGATATAAAACATATAGTTGTAAAAACAGAACAAGATGCATTGCTTTTAGAAAATAATTTAATTAAAAAATATCAACCACGATATAATATTTTACTTAAAGATGATAAAACATATCCATGGATTTGTATTAAAAACGAGAATTTTCCTCGTGTTTTTTATACCCGAAACATAGTAAAAGACGGCTCCGAGTATTTTGGACCATATACATCGGTAACTATGGTAAGAACAATTATCGATTTAATTAAACAAATTTTTACAATTCGCACATGTAAATATAACTTAAGTTTAGATAATATAAATAATAATAAATTTAAAGTTTGCCTCGATTATCATATAGGAAATTGCAAAGCACCTTGTGTGGGTAAGCAAAGTAAAGTCGATTACGATAACGATATTAATGCTATTCGTAATATTTTAAAAGGTAATTTGCATACTGTAAATATTTATTTAAAAAAATTAATGCAAAAATATTCCGATAACCTCGAGTTTGAAAAGGCAGAAATTATTAAACAAAAAATTAAAATAATCGAAAACTACCAAAGTAAATCAACAATTGTAAATCCTAAAATTAATAATATAGATGTTTTTTCAATTATCGACGATGATAATTTTGCGTATGTTAATTATCTAAAACTTGTAAATGGGGCTGTTATTCAAGCTCATACAGTTGAGGTAAAGAAAAAACTCGACGAAAAAACAAATCAAATTTTACAATATGTAATTTTTGATATTCGTAAACGTTTCGATAGTAACTCAAAGGAGATTATTTTGCCTTTTTTCCCTGATTTTAAAATAAACTCTGCTAAAATAACAGTCCCTAAAAAAGGCGATAAACTTAAACTCTTAGAGCTATCAAAACGTAATGTTTTATATTTTAAAAACGAAAAAATTAAACGACGAACAAATATCGACCCTAATAAAAATACTAATCGCAAACTCGAACAACTAAAAAAAGATTTAAATTTAAATACATTGCCACGATATATAGAAGGTTTTGATAACTCAAATATACAAGGCACAAATCCTGTGGCATCGTGTGTTGTATTTCGCAATGCAAAACCAAGCAAAAAAGAATATCGCCACTTTAAAATAAAAACAGTTAAAGGTGCAAACGATTTTGCGTCGATGCAAGAAATTATATATCGCAGATACAAAAGAATAATAACCGAAAAAAAAGAACTCCCCGACTTAATTGTAATCGACGGAGGAAAAGGACAACTAAGTTCGGCTGTAAAAAGTTTAAAAAAATTAAATATTATAGATAAAATTGCCGTTATAGGAATTGCAAAAAAATTAGAAGAAATTTTCTTTCCTAACGATTCTTTTCCATTATATTTGAACAAAAATTCGGAGAGCTTAAAACTTATTCAACATATACGTAACGAGAGCCATAGATTTGGAATAACATTTCATCGTAATTTACGTTCAAAAGAATTTTTAAAATCAGAACTCGAGAGTATTAAAGGAGTAGGACAAAAAACTATAGAAAACTTGTTAATAAAATATAAAAGTATAGAAAATATTAAGAAAAAAACCGAAGAAGAATTATCTTTAATAATTGGAAAATCAAAAGCAAAAATAATTATTAATTACTTTAAAAATAAATAAAAATAACATGGCCAAAGAAAAATTTTATGTAGTATGGTCGGGAGGAACCCCCGGTATTTACAGAAACTGGGAAGATTGCAGACAGCAGGTGCAAGGTGTTGCCGGAGCAAAATACAAATCGTTTAACACATTAATCGAGGCACAAGAAGCATTTAACTCAAGTTACGAAAATGCTTTAGACAAAGACGTTAAAAATACATCGTTTAAATTATTACCAAAAAGCGAACAACCAATATTAAACAGTATATCAGTTGATGCCGCATGCTCGGGTAATCCCGGACTAACCGAATACCAAGGAGTTTATACCGACACAGGAACACAAGTATTTTATTTTAAAATAAACGAAGCAACAAATAATATAGGCGAATTTTTAGCAATTGTTCACGGACTATCATATATACAAAAAAATAAATTGGATTTACCCTTATATACCGACTCAAACACAGCAATAGCATGGGTAATGGCAAAAAAGTGTCGAACTAAATTAGAAAAAAATAACGAAAACAAAAAATTATTCGAGCTTATATCAAGAGCCGAAGAATGGCTAAACGAAAATATATACCATACAAAAATTTTAAAATGGGATACAAAAAAATGGGGCGAAATTCCTGCCGATTTTGGACGAAAATAAAAATAAAAATTGCACAAATATACATTTAAAAATAATGAACGTTTAAAAAGTAAAAAAGAAATAGCTTTACTTTTTGATAAAGGAAAAACATTTATATCGGAACCATTTAAAATAATATGGAACTTTTCCGATATTAAAAACAATTATCCTGCAAAAATAGCTATATCGGTGCCAAAACGAAATTATAAAAAAGCCGTCGACAGAAACTTTATTAAACGACAAATTCGCGAGGGTTACCGCAAAAATAAATATATACTTTATAGATATTTAACACAAAAAAATTTAAAAATATCATTAATTATAATATTTTTAAATCGTAATAAATATAAAACTACAGACATAGAACAAAGTGTTATAAAACTATTAAACCTAATAATAAATAAAATAGAAAAACAAGTCTAAATTTATAATATATGAAAAAAATAAAATATATAATTGCAAGTATACTGTTAACAACATTTACCCTAATATTATTCTCGTTTAACGATGACGAAAAAGATTTTGAGATAGCAAAAAATCTTGATATATTCTATACCCTTTTTCGCGAAGTTAATATCTTTTACGTTGACGAAATTGATCCCGGAGATTTAATGAAAAAAGGCAT
This sequence comes from Bacteroidales bacterium, assembly GCA_026985625.1. Classification (GTDB taxonomy): domain Bacteria; phylum Bacteroidota; class Bacteroidia; order Bacteroidales; family JAFGXI01; genus JALSQC01. Next base: position 3,778 of record JALSQC010000064.1, read on the forward strand.
AGATGCAATGCTTAAAAACCTCGATCCATATACAAACTATATTCCCGAGTCTAAAATGGAAGATTATAAATTTATGACAACAGGTAAATACGGAGGAATAGGAGCAATGATACGAAAAGAAGGCGACTATGTTGTTATATCGGAGCCATACGAGGGATTTCCTGCACAAAAAGCAGGGCTAAAAGCTGGCGATAAACTTATAAAAGTTGGAGACAAATCGTTATACAAAAAAACAACTAAACAAGTTAGCGAACTATTAAAAGGCGAGGCAGGGAGCGACCTAAACATTACAATACTTCGCTACGGCAAAAAAGATCCGATAAAAATTAATATAAAACGTAGCGAGATAAAACTAAAAAGCGTTCCATATTACGGAATGTTAAAAAATAATATAGGATATCTGCAATTAACACGTTTTACACAAGGAGCATCAAAAGAAGTAAGCCAAGCCGTTAACGATTTAATAAAAAACAAAAAAGCAAAAGCCATTATTTTTGACCTTAGAGGAAACCCCGGAGGATTATTAATCGAGGCAGTAAATATTGTAAATGTATTTATAAAAAAAGATCAAGAGGTTGTAAGCACAAAAGGAAAGATTACACAATGGGATAAAATTTATAAAACTATGCATCAGGCAGTTAACGATACAATACCATTAATAGTTTTAGTAAACAGAGGCTCGGCATCGGCATCAGAAATAGTATCAGGATCGATTCAAGACTTAGACC
>JALSQC010000065.1 GCA_026985625.1 Bacteroidales bacterium
CCGATAAATTAGCCCAAAAAGAAGCCGAACGCAAAGCTAAAGAAGCTGCTGCCGCTAAAGCTAAAGCCGATGCCGAAGCACGAAAAAAAGCCGCCGCCGAAGCTGCCGCTAAAGCCAAAGCCGATAAATTAGCTCAAAAAGAAGCCGAACGCAAAGCTAAAGAAGCTGCTGCCGCTGCTGCAGAAAAAGAAAAACAAAAAAAACTTGCCGAAGCAAAAGCTGCCGAAGAAGCACGTAAAAAAGCCCAAGCTATGGCTGCCGAAGAAGCACGTAAAAAAGCTGCTGCAGCGGCTGCCGAAGAAGAAAGATTAAAACAATTAGCTGCACAACAAGCCGAAGAACACAAAAAAGCCGAACTCGCTAAAGCCGAAGAAGAAAAACGAAAAAAACAATTAGCACTTGCCCAAATCGAAGAAGATAGAAAAAACCGATTAGCAGCTGCAGCGGCTGCCGAAGAAAAGCGCAAACAACAACTGGCTAAAGCTAAAGCCGAAGCCGAAGCACGCAAAAAAGCTGCTCTTGCAAAAGCCGAAGAAGAAAAAAACAAACGTAAAAAATTAGCAGAACAAATGCGACAACAAAGATTAAACGAACTTAACAAAAAATACGACAAACGTAAAAATGTAGAACAAATTGACGAAGCCCACAAAAAAATTACTAAAATTACAATATACGACAACGGAATAGTTAATGTTTATCGAAAAGTTAAACACGACTGGGGAGGAACATTTTATTTTATGAACAAAAGAAACATAAGCTATCAATTCTTTTATCAACAAACAAAATAAATATCTAATAAAATTATTACTTTTGTAAAAAAATATAAATTATAAAAATTATGGCAAATAAACGAAACCTAAAAAAAGATATAAATTATCTTACAAGCGAAATATTAAGCGATTGCTATGCCCATTTATACTTATTTCCAGATAAAAACGACGATAAAATTATGGAAATAATATCAAAAGCAATTACATCTCGTAACGATTTTATATCAAGAATAAATAATCCTAAACTTGAGAAAAAAACAACTAAAAAATATTTTAACGAACTTATAGAAGAAGTTATTACAAACTCAAATAATTTAATAGACGAAATTCAAAAACTTAATAAATAATTTCACAGCAGCATTATTTGAGTTAAGTAACAAGATAACACTCAACACCATTTAATAATTTTTATTTGTTTTACAGCAAAATGATTTTTTATTTTAATAATCGTCAACTTAGAAATAAGTTTACATTACTTTTTTTTATATTATTTTTTACATTTATTTACTCATGCAATCAATGTTCAAACAACAACAACAAACAAACTAATGTAAAAGAAGCAAATAATAATAAAATTAAAAATCTCAAAAAAAAACATAAACTATTCGAAAAATATTTTTTGACTTTTTACAAAAATAAAACTTTTAATGGAACCGCTTTAGTATCGCAAAAAGGCCAAATCATTTTCGAAAATTTTTATGGTTACAAAAATTTCAAAAAAAAAGACACTTTAAACATTAATACCAGATTTCAACTTGGTTCTGTGTCAAAACAATTTACATCAGTCGCAATTTTGCAACTTGTAGAACAAAAAAAAATAAACCTTAACGATACCATTCAAAAATTTTTTCCAAAATTTCCATATCATAACATTACAATAGACTTGCTTTTGCGACACCGCTCGGGATTACCAAACTACATATATTTTTGCGATGCAATAGATTCTTTAAAAACAAAACCAATAAACAACTTTCAAGTAATAGACTCACTAATATCACGAAAGCCACAATGGTATTATCCTCCCGACAAACGCTTTAATTATAGCAATACAGGATATATTATTTTAGCAGCAATTATAGAAAAAGTTTCGAAACAAGAATTTAAAGATTATTTACGCAAAAATATATTTGAGCCGTTAAACATGACAAATACATTTATTTTTGATTTCGATAAAAAAGACAATTATAAAAACATAGCCACAGGTTACCTTTACGGACATAAAAAGGCCGAATTCGATTTTCTTGACGGAGTTGTAGGCGATAAAGGAATTTACTCTACCGTCGAAGATTTATTTAAATGGGAACAAGGCTTATACTCAAATAAAATTATCAATCGAAAAACCCTAAAACTTGCATTTACGGCAAACGGAAAATCAAAACGCGCAAAAAACATGTATGGATACGGTTGGAGATATTACAAAACCATATCCGGCGATACAATTTATTATCATGCAGGTTGGTGGAAAGGTTTTCAATCGTTATTAATACATATCGAAAAAGACACAAGCTCAATTATTATTTTAAAAAATAAAAAAAACAAATTAGTTTTTAACCACAACGATTTTTTTAAAATACTTTATCCTAACAACAAAACAATGCGACGATAATTATACTTTATAATAATAAAAATTTACAATTTTTAAGGTTAAAATAATACCTTTGTAAATTAAATTTTTTCGATGGAATATTACAAACTTAATAACGGAATAAAACTTATACATAAAAAAACCTCATCACCTGTATCGCATTGCGGATTAATAATAAACACAGGAACTCGCGACGAACAAAACAACGAACAAGGTATTGCACATTTTATCGAACACGTTTTATTTAAAGGAACAAAAACCCGAAACTATCGTCAAATATTAAGCAGATTAGATAATGTAGGTGGCGAAATAGACGCTTTTACAACAAAAGAAGACACTACAATAACAACAACATTTCTTACAAAATATTACAAACGTGCAATAGAACTAATATACGATATTACATTTAACTCCATATTTCCCGAGCAAGAACTCGAAAAAGAAAAACTTGTAATATACGACGAAATAAATTCTTACAAAGATTCTCCATCGGAATTAATTTTTGACGAATTCGAAAAAATAATTTTTAAAAATCATCCTTTAGGAAAAGATATTTTAGGAAATAAAAAATCGTTACAAAAATTTAAATCAGAAAATATAATTAACTTTATAAATAAAAACTACAATACCGACCAAATGGTATTATCATCGGTAGGGAATATTAAATTCGATAAATTAATATCAATATTCGAAAATTATTTTAAGAATATTAAACCAAATTACAGACAAAAAAAACGTAAAAAATTTACAAACTTTAAACCCGATAATATAATAAAAAACAAAAAAACATATCAAGCTCATTGCATAATAGGCGGAATAGCTTACAGTGCTTTCGATAAAAAACGAAACGCCCTTATGCTACTGTTAAACATATTGGGAGGCTCGGGATTAAGCTCAAAACTAAACCTTTTGCTACGCGAAAAAAACGGATTAGTTTATAATATCGAAACAAATTATAACCTTTACAGCGATACAGGATTATGGTCAATTTATTTTGGTTCCGATAAAGAAAATATCGAAAAAACATTGTCGCTTATTAACAAAGAATTTTATAATCTGAGAAATAAAAAAATAAGCACATCGGCATTAACCATAGCAAAAAATCAACTAATAGGACAAATTACAATTGCAAACGAAAATTATAACAATCAGCTATACTCAATAGGAAAATCGTTTTTACTATACAACAAAGTAAACACAATGAACGAAATTATTAAAATTATCGAAAAAATTACATCTAACGAACTAATAGATATATCAAATCAAATATTTAACAAAGAAAATATATCACAATTAATTTACAAATAAATGATTAACAACGAATTAGAAAAATATATTTTATCTAACATTGATAACGAAGACGATATTCTGCAAAAACTAAATCGCGAGACAAATGTAAAAATGTTACATCCGCGTATGATGAGTGGACACTTACAAGGAAAAGTGCTTAAAATGATTACACAAATGATTAATCCTAAAAACGTGTTAGAAATAGGAACATATACAGGATACTCGGCCATAAGCATTGCTTTGGGTTTAAATAACAAATCTAAAATAGTAACAATCGATATTAACGACGAAATAGAAGAATTTACACGCAAATTTATTAACGAATCAAAACTTAATAACAAAATAGAATTTTTAATTGGCGATGCCTTAAAAATTATTCCTAAATTAAACCAAAAATTTGATATGGTTTTTATCGACGGCGACAAAAATGAGTATTTAAAATATTACAAATCTGTTTTTGATAAAACAAATATCGGAGGTTTTATTATTGCCGACAATGTACTTTGGAGTGGAAAAGTAATAAATAAAAATATTAAAAATAACGACCATTTTACAAAAGGAATATTAGAATTTAACAACTACATAAAAAACGACAAGCGTGTAGAAAATGTTATTTTTCCGATACGCGACGGATTAAATATTATTAAAAAAAATACAAATTAATTAAAAAAATGAATTTATCAGAAACATATAAAAAAGCATTAAATCTTGAATTTATAACAAAACAAGAAGCCCTTAATTTATATAAAAATGCTACCCTACCAGAATTAATGCACATAGCAAACGAAATAAGATACAAAATACACAATAACAAATACGTTGGCTGGATAATAGACCGTAATATAAATAT
>JALSQC010000066.1 GCA_026985625.1 Bacteroidales bacterium
TAAATAACTTATTACAAATAAACGAATTATTGTGTATGTTTACATAAACAAACCCCAAAAAATGGCAAAAATGCACAAAATCGGGGTTTAAAATCTTAATTTCTTAAAAAATATGCTTACTTTTAAAAGTGTCTATATAAAGTTTTATATTCTGTTAAACAGTCATAACTTTTTTAATTAAATCAACAACGCGGTTTGAGTAACCCCACTCGTTATCGTACCAAGTTAATATTTTCACCATTTTTCCTAACGATTTTGTACTTAATGCATCAAAAATCGAAGAGTGAGGATTGTGAATAATATCAACCGAAACCAAAGGTTCCTCGGTATATTCTACAATTCCTTTCATACTTGTTTGCGATGCTTTTTTTACTGCAGCGTTTATTTCTTCGGCAGTAGTCTCTTTTTTTAAATTAGCAACAAAATCTACTAAGGAACCCGTGGGAGTAGGCACCCTTATGGCCATACCTTCTAATTTTCCTTTTAAATCGGGAATGACCTTTTCGACAGCTTTTGCCGCACCTGTTGTTGTAGGAATTTGTGAAACAGCAGCCGAACGTGCACGACGCAAATCTTTGTGTGGCGAGTCTAAAATAATTTGATCGTTTGTATACGAATGAACAGTGTTTAAAAATGCTGTTTCGATACCAAAATTATCGTTTAAAATTTTAGCAATTGGTGCAATACAATTTGTTGTGCAAGATGCATTAGATACGCATAAATCAGAACTTTTAAGGTCGCTGTTATTAACACCTAAAACTATTGTGTTGTCAATAGTATCTTTTGCGGGAACCGATAAAATTACCTTTTTTGCTCCGTTTTTTAGATGATCGCCATACCCTCCTTTTTCGCTTTCGCGATATCTAAAAACGCCTGTAGATTCAATAACTACATCGGGGATTTCTGCCCATTTAATATTAATGGGGCTACGTTCTGCCGTTACTTTTATTGCTGTTCCGTTAACAATTAATTCGGTTTTGTTAAAATCTACAGCTCCGTTAAATTTACCTTGAGTTGAATCGTATTTTAACAAATGAGCCAAAGTTTTGGTATCGGTTAAATCGTTAATACCAATAACAACTATATCGTCTCTCTCTTGTATAATTTTAAAAACGTTTCGTCCAATGCGACCAAATCCGTTTATTCCAACTTTTATTTTTGCCATTTTTTTATTTTTTAAATATCAGCAAATTTATTTATTAATTCTTAATACTCAAATTTTAATATCATATTTTATATATATTATATACTATTTTAGCATTATTTTAGATTTATAGTAATCAAATATAATTTTGTTTTATTTTTGTAAAAAAATATTTTTTAATTGAGAGAATTTATTAGACTTTTTGTAAATTTTTTTAAATCGCGTTTTTATATAAACGAGGAATTTTATCTTTATGTATTTAAAAACGATAAAAATCAAACTTCAGATGTTGATATAGTTATTGCAAATAACGACAATATCTCCGATATATTAAATTTTCAGGATAAACGTTATTTAAAAATATTTAAAAAGTTTTTAGATATTGGCGATGTGGGTTATCTTGGTTATATAAACGGAAAATGCATTCACCGTTCTTGGGTAAAAAAAGGAGAGCAAACAGTTAGATTACAAAAATTTTTGCCGTATAAGTTAAAAAACAATCAAATTTTTATACATATGTGCGAAACTGCTCCCGAAGCACGGGGAAAAAATGTTTATCCATCGGTTTTGTGTAAAATTATTAACGATTTTAAAAATAATTACGAGATATTAATTGCTGTTAACAGCAAAAATATACCATCGATAAAAGGAATTGAAAAAGCAGGCTTTGTTTTAGCCGAAAAACAAAAAATTAAAGTAATTTTAGGAATTATTTCGCGTAAAAAACAAAAAATTGGAAGCAGCAGATAAAAATAAATATATAGATTTTTGTGATAAAAATAAGGATTTGCCTATTTTTTTTAAATACTGGTGGTTAGATGCTACTTGCGGTAAAGATAATTGGGATGTTATTTTTGTTAAAAAAAAGGAAAAAATAATTGCGGTTTTTCCGGTCTTTATAAAAAATATAGGCATATATAAAAGCATAACAAACCCGTTACTAACGCCCCGGTTAGGCGTGTGGATAAATTACCCCGATAATCAAAAATATACAAGCAAAATTGGTTTAGAGAACGAAATTTTTTCTGAAATAATAACAAGATTGCCAAAACATAAAATTTTTACATTAAATTTTTATTATAATCTTAATAATTGGTTACCTTTTTATTGGAATAATTTTAAACAAACAACAAAATATTCGTATATAATTGACGATTTGTCGGACTTAGAAAAAGTTTTTGCAAATTTTAAAAGTAATATACGAAATAAAATACGAAAAGCCGAGAAACTTGTTAATATTGAGTTTAGCGACGATTTACAAGCTTTTTATAATGTTAATAAACTTACTTACGACAGGCAGAACAAAAAAATACCTTATACTTTTGAGCAAATAAAAAAAATTGACGATGCTTGTGTAAAAAATAATTCAAGAAAAATTTTATTGGCAAAGGATAGCGATAATAATATTCATGCAGGGTTATATTTGATTTTTGATAATAATTATTCGTATCAATTAATGTTGGGGATTAATCAAAATTATGCAAGTAGTGGAGCGGCATCGTTATTAATATGGGAAGCCGTTAAATTTTCGTCAACAATAACAAAGCATTACGATTTTGAGGGCTCTATAGTTAAAAATATCGAAACTTTTTTTCGTTCTTTCGGAGGCAAACAAGTTCCGTATTATAAAATAATGAAATATAACTCGTTAATATTAAAATTAGCAAAATCTTTTATGTAATTTTATGTAATATTTCGTTACCATTGCTTAAAACAAAATTATTTTTAACGGCTGTTTCTAATATTTTAATGTAAATATCTTTCCAACCCTTGTATTTATAATCCGAGAAAAAATTATTATGCCAAAGTATTGTTAAAACTCCATTAAATTTTTTAGCCTCGTTAAATAATTCGTTTATTTTTGGTAAAATATCGTTTTTGTTTAATTGCATATATTTTTTGTAATATAATGTTGCATCCATTATATTTAATGGTATTTCTAAAACGTTTGATGATTTGTTTTTTTGTAAATTGTAAATAAAAAACGGAAATGCTATTGAGTTTCTAAATCCTATATGTTCGGAGTATCCAAGGGTTGAGTCGTATTTTATATTATTTTTTTCCAGAACTTCAACGGTTTTGGGGTTATTATACATTAAAAAATGAAATCTGCCACCTATTGGTTTTTTGTTAAACTTTTGCAAATCGGTTTTAAAGTTTTTTTCGTTTAAATGGGTATTAAATGCCGAATGTATTCCTACCTCGCTACCTGTTTCTGTAATTTTATTTATTGTTTGTTGTATTTTTTTTGATTGTATATTGTAATCGGCATTTTTAAAACCATTTGCAGTTTTTCCTTTTTGTGGTAAAAAATAAAAACTTGATTTGGCTTTAAATTGTTTTTCTATAAATAAAATTTTATCGAAATTAAACCAATCGTCGTCTTTAAAGATATGTTTAAAAATTAATTTGGCAACCGACAAAAAATGTCCTTTTTTTAGCTCATACATTCCTGCTTCGGTAAATGCTGTTTGGCAATTGTCTATATCATGGGTTAAACATAATCGCGGTTTATTTTGTTTGTAATTTACAGTAATGTTATAGGCTTTTTCTATAGCTGTTTTTAAAATATCAAAATAATAATTAACAACCGGAATATCTATAATTTTTAGTTTGTATTGTATGCTGTCGGTAAAAATATGCCGTCCTAAATTATCGGATTTTTCGGAGATATACTCGTCCCAACCGCTAAGTAAATAAAAAGCAGCTCCTATAATATCAAAATTTATTTTTATTTTATTATTAGTTTCTTCAATAATTTTATTATCGGTATAATTTAACAAAAACGGTATTTTTTTGTTTTTCCAAGTTTTAAATATAGCTTTTTGAGGATTAATATCGGTTTTTGTATTAAAAATATCGGTTAATTCCGATTTTTGTATAAATATTTTTGCATTTGTATTTTCTCCGTAAGATATATTAAAATCGGATAGTTTAATGTTGTAAATGGTTTCGAAAGTAGAGAATATGTATTTTAATTTATTATCCATTATTTTCGTTGTATATTGTTTGTAAAATTCTATCGGATACTTTTCCGTCTATTTTATATGCAAATTTATTTATAAAATTATCTAAATCTATTTTATTTGGTTTTAGGTTATTGTTTAAAATATTGTTAGATATTTTGTTTAAGTCGTTAAAATTATAAACTCCAAAAGCTATTTTTGATTCAATGTATTTTAACAAATCTTCGTTATTATAATCTATTATTATTAATGGTTTATAAAAATAAGCGGCTTCGGCTCCAACTGTAGAAAAACATGTAATTATAAGTTTTGATTTTGCAATAAGCAGATATAAATCGTCGTTAGAAATAGTATAATTTGTAACTCCCATTTTGTTGGCAAGC
>JALSQC010000067.1 GCA_026985625.1 Bacteroidales bacterium
AGAATTTTGAATTTTGAATTAAAGATTACAAATTAATTGAGAATTAAGAATTAAAAATTAAGAATTAAATTACATAATTCGTCAGGTTTTTCGGAGTGTATCCAATGGCTTGTGTCATTAATAGTTATTATATTTGAATTTGTAAAAATGTTTTTAATTAAACTAAAATCAGATGTTTTAATATAATCGGATTTGTCGGCTTTAATAAATAGGGTAGGAGTTAAAATATTTTTTATTTTTTTATTGTAATCCTCAGATAAAATATTTTGTAACTCGCTATTTATTACATCGATATTTATTTTCCACGAAAAATTATTTCTATCGCGTTTTATATTTTTTAAAATAAAGTGAGTTAAACGTTTATCTTTAATTTTATCAAAAATAAACATACTTAAATCTTTGCGATTATTAAAATCGTTTAAATTTAAACGCAACATAAACGATATTATTTTTTTATGAAACTCGTTATTCTTGTCGTTACTGTAATCTTTTGGTGCAATATCAATTATAATTAATTTTTTTGCAATATCGGGATAACTGTAATTAAAATACATTGCAACTTTACCACCCATAGAATGTCCTATAATTATAGGATTTGTTATTTTGTTTTTATTTATAAAATTATTTAAATCGTTAATTAAAACCGTATAATTAAATTCGTTTGATTTTGGCGATTGCCCGTGGTTACGTTGATCGGGAATAAAAACCGAAAAATGTTTCGATAATATTTTTGCAATGCTTACCCAATTATCCGACGAACCGTATAGTCCGTGCAAAATAATAACGTTTTGTTTACTTGTTCCGTATTTTCTAAAAAAAAGCTCCATCTTTATAAATTAGTAATTTGTAAAATTAATATTAGTTAATTAATTCAAAAAAATAATATTAAGATTTGTGAGTTAAATAATTTAGATTTAACTTTACATAAAAATAAAAACATTTAACAATGAGAAAATTATTATTATTACCATTTATTGCCTTAGTATTTTTTTCGTGCAATAATAACGACGAACAAATTAAAAAACTACAGGCACAAAGCGATAGCTTGCAAGCCGAGATAACCAACAGAGACAAAACTGTTGACGATTTTTTTAAATCGTTTAACGAGATACAAGACGATTTAGACAAAATAAAAGAAAAAGAAAATATTTTAACAATAAGCACTAATTTAACCGAAAATCCAAGCGACTCTCAAAAAGAACAAATAAAAAGCGATATAGAGGCTTTAAATCAACTAATACAAAAAAATAAAGATAAAATTAATAAACTGCAAAGTCGTTTGCGACATTCTAATATAAAAATAGGAGAGCTAAAAAAAACAATAGAAAAACTAAAAAAGATAATAGACGAAAAAAATACCGAGATAGAAAATCTTAACAAACAAATCGAAGGATTAAACATTACAATCGAGAATTTAAACCAAAATGTTGATTCGTTAAATATCGAGAACGAACAAAAAGATAACGTTATTGCCGAAAAAGACACCAAACTTAATACAGCTTATTATGTTTTTGGTTCTACCAAAGAATTAAAAGAACACGGAGTTATAACCAAAGAAGGCGGATTTGTAGGATTAGGAAAAATTATTAAACTACAACAAGATTTTAATAAAGATTATTTTACCAAAATAGATATTAATAAAGAAACAAAATTTGATTTATATTCAAAAAAAGCCGATATAATTACAACTCATCCGTCGGGTTCGTATAAATTTATAAAAAACGGAAAAACTATAGAGAGTCTTGTAATAACAAATCCTAAAGAATTTTGGTCGGCAAGTAAATATTTGGTTATTGTTGTCGAATAAAATATAAAAAAATATGATAAAAGCGGTTAATACTATAAGATTAATAATATTAGCTGCTTTTTTTTTATTGCCTTTTGGTTTAAAATCACAAAACTTATCGTCGTTTAAAAAATTAACACCACCCGAAAAACGTTGGGTAATTTTTCATCCTTTAATAGCAAAAAAAGTTTATAAAATAAGTATAAAAGCAAAGAATATTGCCGATAGCTTAATAAGCGACACAAGTTTCGACGGAGATAAAAACGGGGGACAGATAGATGCTTTTCGCCATACTATTTGGATGGCTATGCTATCGCAAAAATATAATTGGCGAAAAATTTATAAACTTGGATTGGCACACGAAAAAGGAAACTATTATCAGTATAAAAAACATAAAACCGAAGATGGAACTTTACCTGATAAAATAAGTAGCGAAATGGATTTGCTTAATAACGATGCCGGCAGACAAATAGGTATGGATAATAAAAATGCAAGTTTAGACTCGCTTATAAATATTGTAAAACAAAATGTTTTGTCGGGAAATTTATGGATAATTAAAAAAAATAAAAAAGGTGAATTTCTCGACCAGTATAATAATGTAATAAATGCCGATAGCTTAAAAGGAAAATGGGAAAACAATAAAGTTATTGTAAAATCTAATTTTTTAATTAAAAATTAAAAATTAAAGATTAAAGATTAAAGATTAAGAATTAAAGATTAAAGATTAAGAATTAAAGATTAAAGATTAAAGATTAAGAATTAAAGATTAAAGATTAAGAATTAAAGATTAAAGATTAAGAATTAAAGATTAAGAATTAAAGATTAAGAATTCAAAATTCAAAATTAAAAGCTACTCCGCTTGAGTTTTTATTTTTATACGGCGATATGTATATGTTTTTTTTGTTTGTTTTATACAAAAGTTTTCCCATAGCCCAACCTAATACAGCACCTCCAAACACATCGCTTGCCCAGTGTTTGTTATCGTTAATACGCGATAATCCTACTAATCCGGCAATTGAATATGCTGTAACAGGAATTATTAAGTTATCGTTATATTCCGATGCAATAATTGTAGCTAAAGCAAAAGCCGATGTTGTATGCCCCGACGGATACGATTTAAAAAGTTTTGTTGATGGTCCTTCAAAAATATTTGGATTTGGTGGGTTGTCGTTGTAAGGTCGGTGTCGGTTAATTAAAATTTTTGGCAACGTAACAACTACGCCTGTAATGATATATGTTTTAATACCAAGTAACGATGTATTTAAACTACGATTGTTTTTAAATATTATTCCGTGTAATCCTAAAAGAGCAATTCCCGACATTGAGTATAGCCCGCTTCCGAATGGTTCTAATGCATATTTTGATATGTTATTTGTTAGTGTTGTTCGGTTTTTTTGAGCAAATGTGTTTATTTTAAGGTCTTGTTTATAGATTAAATATGAGCTGCCGACAAACAAACCAAAAGTTAGTATTTGTTTTTTATTCCATTTTATTGGCGAGACAATTATTTTTTTTGTGTCGGTAAAATATGTTTTTAGATATTGTTTATTTAGTCTTGTAATTTTTATGGTATCGTTGTTTGTGTTTTGTGCGGTTGTGTTGTTATAATTTAAGATTATAATAATAAATGTAAATATTTTTATTAGTTTAAATACCATTTTTATTTTTTTTCGTGTTTTTTAGCTTCTTGCCATATTTTTTCCATATCGTTTAACGACATTTTATGTAAATCTATACCGTTTTTAATAGTTTTGTTTTCGAGATAGTTAAAGCGGTATATAAATTTTTTATTTGTAAGCTCAAGGGCGTTTTCGGGGTCGATATTATACAGACGTGCTGCATTTATAACCGAGAATAGCAAGTCGCCAAATTCTTGTTCTATTTTTTTATCGTTATTTTGTTCTTTGGTTTCGGCTATAAGTTCGTTAAGTTCTTCGTTAACTTTTTCCCATACTTGTTCTTTTTTTTCCCAGTCGAAACCTACTCCACGTGCTTTTTCTTGCAGTCGAATTGCTTTAATTATTGCAGGTAACGAACGAGGAACTCCTCCGAGAACGGTTTTATTTTTGTTTTCGTTTAGTTTAATTTTTTCCCAGTTTTTTTTAACGTCTTCGGCTGTTTCGACTTTAGTATCACCGTATATGTGAGGATGTCGGCGTATAAGTTTTTCGCAAACGTTGTTAATTACATCGGCAATATCGAATTTTTGTTTTTCGCTACCTATTTTAGCATAAAAAACTATGTGCATAATTAAGTCGCCGAGTTCTTCTTTTATTTCGTCGTAATTATTATTTGTAATTGCATCGGCAAGTTCGTAAGTTTCTTCTATTGTAAGTTTTCGTAAGCTTTTTATGGTTTGTTTTTTATCCCAAGGACATTGCTCACGCAGTTCGTCCATAATTATAAGTAATCGCTCAAAAGCTTTTAGTTTTTTATCCATTTTTTACAGTAGTTTAATGGTGTTATCGGGAAAAATATTTTTTCCGAATTTTATTATAATCTCTTCGTTTGTATTTAAACCGAAAAGTTGTTTAATGTTTCCGTTTATAATTCCTATCTCGAGTAGTTCTACCGAGTTAAATATTGCAAATAATTCGAACTCGGGAACATTGTAATAGTTTGTCGATATTTTTGTAATTTTATTTTTGTATGAGCTAACTATTATCTCGAAATCTTGATTGTTTATTATTTTATTAAAG
>JALSQC010000068.1 GCA_026985625.1 Bacteroidales bacterium
CACGGAGGACCAATGTATTATTTAAGCTCAGCTCTTGAAAAAAGAAACTTAAAAGGACTTGGTAAAATTTTAGCCTTTGTTTTTGCAATATTAGTTATAGGAGGCTCGTTTGGCGGAGGAAATATGTTTCAAGCCAATCAAGCATTTTCTCAATTTGCATTAATAATTCCCGAATTTAAAGAGCAAGGATTTTGGTTTGGAGTAATTTTAGCCATTCTTGTTGGATTTGTAATTATAGGAGGTATTAAAAGTATAGCCAAAGTTACCGATAAAATAGTTCCTTTTATGGCTGTTTTTTATGTAATTGTTGCATTAATAATTATAGGGATAAATATAAACCATATAGGCGATGTTTTTAAACTTATTTATAACGGAGCATTTGCTGCACCTGCAATTAAAGGCGGTATTATAGGAGTTTTAATTGTAGGTTTTCAACGTGCAGCTTTTTCAAACGAAGCAGGTGTAGGCTCTGCATCAATTGCTCACTCTGCCGTAAAAACAAAAGAACCAATTAGCGAAGGCATTGTTGCTCTTTTAGAACCATTTGTCGATACAGTTATAATATGCACAATGACAGCTCTTGTAATTATTTTTACAGGATACCATAATCCCGAATTAGCACAAGGTTTAGACGGAGCTCAATTAACATCAAAAGCTTTTGGTAGCGTTTTCTCTTGGTTTCCATTTTTATTAGTTATAGCAATATTCCTTTTTGCTTTTTCTACAATGATATCATGGTCGTATTACGGATTAAACGGATTTAATTATCTTTTTGGAAAATTCTTTAAAAATAAAAATATTGTTAAATATACTTACTTTACATTATTTTTATTATTTATAATTATTGGCTCGTCATCAAACCTAGGCTCAGTTATGGATTTTTCAGATATGATGATTCTTAGCATGGCATTTCCCAATATAATAGGACTATTAATTTTATCCGGCGAGGTAAAAAACGATTTAAAATCATACTTAAAACGAATTAAATCAGGCGAAATTAAAAAATACAAATAAATGTCTTGGTTTAAAGACTATTTTAATTTCTCGCGTAGCGAGCGAAACGGAACAATAATACTTATATCTATAATAATTATAGAAATAATATTTCTTAAATACTCTTATATTTTTGTAAATAAAAAGATTATCGATTACAGTAGATTCGAACAAGAAGTTGATAATTTTAAAAAAAATATCAAAAAAAATAATACCGATACAATATTTTATTTTAATCCAAATAATACAAAATATAAAGAATGGAAACTATTAGGACTTAACGATAAACAAATAAAAACAATAAATAATTACCTGTCAAAAGGCGGAAAATTTAAAAAACCCGAAGATTTAAAAAAAATATACGGATTAACTGATAGTATTTATGCAAAACTAAAAAATTACATAACTCTTGACAACAATAATATTAAAGCAAATAAAATAACAAAAACCCAAAAATTATTTTATTTCGATCCAAATAATGTCAACAAAAAAGATTTAAAAAAATTAGGTTTCTCCAAATATCAAATAAAAACAATAAACAATTACCTGTCAAAAGGTGGAAAATTTAAAAAGCCAAAAGACTTGCTAAAAATTTATGGAATACATAAAACATTTTATAATAAAATAAAAAAATATATAAAAATTAAAAACAATATAAAAAATAAACAAAATAATAATTTAGTTACAGAAATTAATTCAGCAAATAAAACTAACTTGGTAAAAATAAAAGGTATAGGAGAAACTTTTGCAAATCGTATAATAAAATATCGTAATCTATTAGGAGGATTTTACAACAAAAAACAGCTACTAGAGGTTTACGGGTTAACAAAAGATAAACTTAATGAAATAACCAATCAAATAAAAATAGACACTTTAAAAATAAAAAAAATCAATATTAATAAAGCCGACTTTAAAACAATTATCAGACACCCTTATTTTAACAAATCTATAACAACTAAACTTTTAGATTATCGAAAATTTGCAAAACAAATAAAATCGCATAAGGAACTACTAAAAAACAATATATTTACAAAAGCCGAATACAAAAAAATAAGACCTTACCTGCAATTTTAATCATAAAAATTCCACGATATACCAAACCTAACACCCCGTTCCATTAATGGATAATTAGAGATAGAGATATATTTACCTCCAAAAAGTTTTTGATTTACATGTATCAACTTTAACATAAAATTAACTCTTTTTAGTTTTAAATTTACAAATGCATCAAAATAAGGATATCCCCCAATTACATCAGTTGATACGTAATAAGTTGACAAACTCGGCATATAACTATAACCATTAAACGATGTGTTGTAAAAAAAGTCTAATCCAAATTGCATCTTTAAAACTTTTTTTACTAAAAACGTTTGATAAAAAACAGAATTATAAGTTACAAAAAACGGCAAACTAAAATATGAGTTATTAGGCAAATACTGTAAATTATTTTTAGAAATAAAATTAATTTTTTTGTATCTTAACTTTTTTAATAATCCAAATTTTAAATACACAAAAGACGAACCCAACTGAACAGGGACACATTCCGAATTAAAATAAATATAATTTGATATAGACGATACTTTAAAATTAATTAAAAACAACTTATTAAAATTATACTTTATAGCCGAACTAAAAATTAATGTTTTATTAAAATTATTATGCCAAATAAAATTATTTGTAAATAAATTATTCATAAAATAATTAGGAGTCTGTAAAATATTCTCAAAACTTAAATAAATTTTATTAATCATTAATGACAAATTTATATTATAATCACCTCCTTTTAATCCATTAATAAAATATTTAGATTTTAATCCCAAATTAAACTTATTAAGCCTGTAAAAAATATCTGCATTTATATAGACATCACTATATAACGACGAAAAATTTGTATAATGAAATTTATTTAAATCAAAATTAGCACCTAAAGCATAAACAATATTTTTATAATCGTTATTAAAATTAGAAACCGATAAAGAATTATGTATTGTAAAATTAGTTAAAGAATCAAAACTTGCAGAATCGCTATAATAATAATTCTTATAAAAATCGTTATAAACATCATTATATAAATATTTATTCTTATCAAATTTAAAATTATACTCAACAAAACTTTTACGATTAATATACGAAACAGTTGACGAATCGCTGATTATAGTATCTATTTTATTTCCAAAATTATATCTCGATACAAAATCAATATTAATATTCTTTAATTTACTAACCGATGAATTCAAGTTTACAGGAACAAGCTCCGGTTGATACGAATCGCTATCAAAAACAGATGTATCATTCTCAATTCCTCCATTGTTTTGATAAGACAAAATATTGTAATTAATAATAAAAAAACTTGTTATTCTATTTTTATCATAAAACATTGTAAAATTAAGCATATTATCCTTACTTGCTTGATATTTATAATATCCTAAAGAATTAATTAAATTATATTTAAAACTAATATTTAGAAAAGGATTAATATTTTGAGAATGAAAAATTTTAACAACATTTTCAGCCTTAGATTTACTACCGTTATTATAAAACGTAACATTTGTAAACCTCCTGTTTGTTTTATACAACGATACATTATCTACATCAAAAATATATTTTTCCATGTACTTAGAAAAAATAAAATCATTAGTTTTATAAAAATTAATATTAGTTATACTTAATATAGGTAAACCTATATTACCTAAAGAAATATCGTAAAAATAATTTTCATTAACAGTATTATACAATTGGAAACCAATTAATTGCGTATCTATAGATGTTTTTTTAAAATTATAATTATAATAAATATACTTATCAATTATTACCTTATTTGTAGTATCTTTATTTTGAGCAAACAACAAGTTTACAAATAAAAAAACAGAAGAAAATAATAATATATAGTTTTTTATAATCATTTGACAAATATAAAAAAAAAGTCTCAACTAAAAAGCTGAGACTTTAATAAAAACGGCGACTACCTACTCTCCCACAAACGCAGTACCATCGGCACAAATGAGCTTAACTTCTCTGTTCGGAATGGTAAGAGGTGTACCTCATCGTAATAATCACCTAAAGAGATTATGATAATATTGGAAATGTAAATTTATAAAGAAAAAGACTAACCCATAATAAAAGCTTTCGGGCAATTAGTACTGCTCGGCTTTGACATTACTGCCTTTACACCTACAGCCTATCAACGTCATAGTCTCTAACGGCCCTTAAAGGAAATCTCATCTTGAGGTAAGCTTCGCACTTAGATGCTTTCAGTGCTTATCTTTTCCAAACGTAGCTACTCTGCAATGCAGCTGGCGCCACAACAGATACACTAGAGGTTTGTCCAACACGGTCCTCTCGTACTAATGTCAGATCCTCTCAAATTTCCAACGCCCACAACAGATAGGGACCGAACTGTCTCACGACGTTCTGAACCCAGCTCGCGTGCCACTTTAATGGGCGAACAGCCCAACCCTTGGGACCTTCTCCAGCCCCAGGATGTGAC
>JALSQC010000069.1 GCA_026985625.1 Bacteroidales bacterium
TTATATAACGTCTGTCGCCGGATATATGACTAGGGTCTGTTAAAATAGGTAAATTATGATATCTGCTTTTTAGTTCTATTGCTATTTCCCATTTTGGTATATTTCGCAGATATGTGTTCTCAAAAGGATAAAAACCTCGGTGTATGGCTCCTAATCGTGTAATTCCCGATTCGTAAATTCGCTCTATTGCTCCAATCCATAGATTAATATCAGGATTAATAGGATTTTTTATAAAAACAGGAACATCAAGTTTTAATTTTGTTATTTCGTTTGCAATTTCTTGAACCGAAAAAGGATTAGATGTCGTTCTGGCACCAATCCACACGGCATCAATTCCGTATTTTAAACATAGGTTTAAATGGTTAGGAGTAGCAACCTCGGTTATTGTATGTAAATTAAATTTAGATTTAACCTGTTGTAATAATTTTAAACCTTGCTCGCCTAACCCTTCGAAATTGCCCGGACGGGTTCGCGGTTTCCAAACTCCTGCACGAAAAATATTTGCAATTTTCGACTTTGATATCTCCTTTGCTGTTTCTAAAATTTGCTGCTCGCTCTCGGCACTGCACGGTCCTGCTATAATAAAAGGATTTATTTTGTCTTGCTTAAACCAATTATTTAATTCTAATATATTTGTTAGCTTGCTCACAAAGTTTATTTTTTTACAAAATAAATATTAAATTTTATAAAATTCATACAATATTATTAATTTTGCCTAAAATTGATACTTATGTTAAAAAAAATCGAAAATTTATTAAACGAAATTAAAAGTTTTGATTCTAAAGACTTAAATAAAATAGAAGAATTTAGAATAAAATTTCTTGCAAAGAAAGGAATAATAAACAATCTGTTTTCTGATTTTAAGAATGTTCCAAACGAACAAAAAAAACTTGTGGGGCAAAAAATAAACGAGCTTAAAAATTTAGCTATAGAAAAAGTAAATAATTTAAAATCTAAAATAAGTTCAAATAATAAATTTGCCGAAAAAATTGATTTAACATTACCGGGCGATTCAATAAAAATTGGTAGCAGGCATCCTTTATCTATAGTTCGAAATCAAATAATAGACATTTTTAATCGCTTAGGATTTACAATATCCGAAGGTCCCGAGATTGAAGACGATTATCATGTATTCTCGGCTCTAAATTTTCCCGACGAACATCCTGCTCGAGATATGCAAGATACTTTTTTTATCGAAAAAAATCCCGATGTTCTTTTAAGAACACATACATCGTCGGTGCAAGTTCGTACAATGGAGAATCAAAAACCACCTATAAGAACAATATCTCCGGGGCGTGTTTTTCGTAACGAGGCAATATCGGCTCGTGCTCATTGTATTTTCCATCAAATCGAGGGTTTGTATATAGACAAAAATGTATCGTTTGCCGATTTAAAACAAACATTACTTTATTTTGCAAAAGAAATGTTTGGCAAAAATACAAGAATACGTTTACGTCCATCTTATTTCCCATTTACCGAACCGTCGGCCGAAATGGATATATCGTGTAATTTGTGCGGAGGAAAAGGTTGTAATGTCTGCAAATATACAGGCTGGGTAGAAATCTTAGGATGCGGAATGGTTGACCCTAATGTTCTTAAAAGTAATAATATAGATGCTAATGAATTTACGGGATTTGCATTTGGAATGGGCATAGAACGTATTACAATGTTAAAATACGGTATTAAAGATTTAAGATTGTTCTTTGAAAACGATATACGCTTTTTAGAACAATTTAAATCGGCATATTAAAATACATTATTTTTTGGGTATAACATACTATATAATATTAAATAAAATTAAAACATTATGTGTAAAAAATATATAGAATTAAAAATTAATGTAAACCCAAAAAATACCGAATTTACCGAGATTATTACAGCAGAATTGGCAAATGTAGGTTTCGATAGTTTTACTGATACAGAACAAGGAATAAATGCATACATTAAATCTGATTTATTTAATGAACAAATATTAAAAGAATTATATTTTTTTAATAATGCTAAATCGTGTAAAATAAATTATAGCATTAATATTATAGAGCAACAAAACTGGAATAAAAAATGGGAGAGTAATTTTAATCCTGTTTTTATTAACAATGATTGTGTAATTAGAGCACCTTTTCATAAAATATCACCTATACCTAAATACGAAATTATTATTATGCCAAAAATGTCGTTTGGCACAGGACATCACGAAACAACAACTTTAATGGTTGATGCGGTTTTAGAACTAAAACCAAACAAAAAAACTGTTTTAGATATGGGTTGTGGAACAGGAATTCTTGCAATTTTATGTTATAAAATGGGGGCAAAACAAATAACCGCAATCGATAACGATAAATGGGCATACGATAACACAATAGAAAATTTTAAGATTAATAAAGTAAAAAATGCAAATGTTTTACTTGGCGACAGCAAATTAATTATAAATAAAAAATACGATATAATTTTAGCTAATATTAATAAAAATGTATTACTTAACGATATCGAAATTTACGAAAAATCATTAAATAAAAACGGTAAATTAATTTTAAGCGGAATATATAAATCAGACTTTAATGATATTAACAACAAAGCATTAAAAAATAATCTTAAATATATACAACTATCCGAAAAAAATAATTGGTTATCGATAACTTATCATAAAGTTTAAAAAATTACAAGTTAATTATAAAAATTTTTAATTTATAAATCTATAAATTACTTTGTAATCGGGGGTGAACTGAAGCATAAACATAGATTTATTTTTTAATATGTTTTGTTCTCTAAAAAAATCAAAACCTACCGAGTATCCTTTATAATGATACTTGGGAATACAATCAATAAATTTATCTCCAAATTTTGCATATGATATTGCAAAATATTTACAAATGTCAAAACCTAAGAAACTATATTTAGATGGTTCGGCTTTAAAAACATTATTAAATTTACTTATAAATTTTTTAACATATAAGCTATCATAGTCGATATGTTGCATATTTATGGTTTGGTAATTTAATCTATGTAAATATTGATAATCTAAATCTTTATAATTTTTCCAATACGGAAAACCAAACAAATAAATGTTTTTATAATCCTCGTAAAGTAAATTCAAACGAGTAATTATATCGTAAACTTTTGCGGTATTTTTTGATGGTATAATTATTAAGTTATTTTTTCCTACCGAAATAAATTTGTCTAATATTTTTTTATTTTTTTCGAAAATAACCTCGCTAAATAAAATATTATTGCCTAAACTATCGGAATAGTTTGTATATAATTTATTTTTAAATTTATTTATAATTGGTTTCTCTTTAATAGTATCATCATAAATAACAATATATTTATAATTTGCAGTATCGGGAATATTTTCTATAAAACTACTTAATTGTGTATTTATATCGGGGGTTACTTGAATTATATAATTGTTATTAAACCCGGATATAATAGAAAATGGCGATATTAAAGGTATTTGTTTTTGTTTAGCATATTTTGCTACTATTTTAATGTTAGAGTTAAATGCCGGACCTATAATAAAATTAAGATTTTTATTTTGTAATTTAGGAATTATTTTTTTTACCTCGGCTGTGTCGTTTTTTGTATCAAATGTATATAAGTTAATGTTTATTCCTAATTTATTTAGCGAGTCTAAACTTGCAAGTATTCCTTGATAGAACTCTACAAATGGTTTTGGTTTTGGCAAATAATTAATTTTTTTCTGTTCTTCTTTTTCTCTGTATTTTGTTTTTGCATCTAACGAAAAAGGTAACAAAACGGCAATATTAACAATTCGCGAAACATCAACAGGCTGATTTACATCGCACTGCAAACTATCGTTTTTACTTGTAAAAAATGATGAATCAAGAGTTACACTATCTTTTAAAAAATAATTAAGTTTTTGTTTTACGGGAAATCTTAATATCATTCCCTCTTTTAAACCTTTTTGTTTTATATCGGGATTATATATTTTAATAGAATCAATTGAGATATTGTAAAATTTAGATAACGAATATAAAGTTTCGTGTTTTAATACTGTATGATATTTATATAATGAGTCTTTTTGATTTATATTATTTTTTGATTCTATAACCTTAATATTTGATTTTGGAACTTGTAATATTTGACCTACTTTTAATCCTGATTTTACAACAGGATTTGCTTTTACTATTTTTTTTACTTTTACTTTATATTTTCGTGATATGGAATAAAGAGTCTCGCCCTTTTTAACTTTATGTATGTAATATAAGTTTGTATCTATATTTCCAAATCCATCGTTAATTACCGGTATTTTTATTTTTTGTCCTACGGTTAGTCCGTTAAATATAGATGGGTTTTCTATAGCAACATCTTTTTGTAATACATTATATGCTTTACATATCGAGTAAAGTGTTTCGCCTTTTTTAACCTTATGTATGTAGTATAATTTACCGTTTAAATATAC
>JALSQC010000070.1 GCA_026985625.1 Bacteroidales bacterium
CTTAAATTCTCGTGTCCAAACCACGACCATCCTATATTACAAATACCAAAACATTATCGTCGAAAATTTTTAGACGAGTTAATACCGGACTCAAAATTTAAAGAATATTTATTCTCGGCAAAAGAATACGAATGGATTTTTAAAGATATACCTTGCAGTATATGTAACTCGTTACACAATGTATTATTAGAAAAATTAAATAATCCGTTAGAAGTTTTTAATATGATATATGCCCGCAAAATGATATTTAACCGCCAACTTGGCGATGGAATATCGGTATTTAACCCCGGAGACCCAATATACGACAGACCAATAAAAAACAATATGTTGCAAGACAAAATAAATCACCTTCTTAAAAAAACAAGCGTGCAATATGTTTACTCATATCTTGCAAAAACAAATAACGGAGTTTATGGATTAATGGATATAAAAGAAAATAACATTATACGATTGCAAAGTTTACACGGAATAATATCCGACGGAATACATAAAGTAGATTTAATCGAGGAAAAAGTAAAATCGTTGTTTGTGGGATTAATAAACCCAACCGATAAATCTCATTACGAGAACATACCTTCGTTTAAAGACCGTATAGTAACAATTAAAATACCATATATATTAGATTATAATACCGAAGTTCAAGTTTATAAAAATAAATTTGGTAACGATATAAATAAAAAATTTCTACCACTTGTTTTAGATAATGTTGCAAAAATTATTATATCATCTAGATTAAAACGTATTTCGCCTGCAATAAATTCGTGGATAAAAGACAAAAATAAATATACAAAATATCTCGACGAAGACAAACTATTGCTTAAAATGGATATTTATACAGGAAAAATACCCGAATGGTTAGAAGAGGAAGACCTTATAAATCTTGATTACAATACACGAAAAAAAATTATAGACGAGGCTTTAGACGAGGGCGAAGCAGGATTCTCGGGACGACAATCAATTAGTATTTTTAGCGAACTGCTCGACAAAGCAAAACAAACAAACAAACTAATATCGATGAAATTTGTAGGAGAGTTTTTCTTAAACAATGCCGAGCTAAAAAAACAAATATCAGTTAATTTTATAAACTCAATAACTAAATTATATAATTATAACGTTTTACAAGAGGTTAACGAATCTATTTACAACTACAACAAACAACAAGTAGCAAGAGATATAAAAAACTATTTATTTGCAATAAATTACGAAAAAGGAATAACCAAGAAATCAATATTTACAGGCGATAAAATAGAAATTACCGACGATTATTTTAAAAGTTTCGAAACAATAATATTAGGCTCTAAAAGCAACAATAAAAATCGCGAAGAGTTTAGAAAAGATATAATACAAAAATATATAACAACAATAGCAAAAGGAATATCAAATAATAAAATCGAGGACTCTGATTTGTTTAAAGAACTATTTAATAAATACATAAAAAATCTTAAAGAAAATGCATTGTATCCATTTATTAATAACGAAAACTTTCGTCGTGCAGTATTAGATTATAAAACCGATAAATTTAAAAATTACGATAAAAAAATTAAAGAAAATGTTAAATTTTTAATAACAAATTTAATTAAAAAATTTAATTACACACAACAAAGTGCAAAAGAAATAGTTATTTATGTTTTAGATAACAAATTAATATCTAAATTTTAAACAACCAATTACTTATAATTAATTTGCCATACTCTGTCATTATAGATTCGGGGTGGTATTGTATGCCTGTAAGCAAATATTTTTTATGCTGAATAGACATTATAATATCTTGCTTATTGTAATCAACCGCTGTAATAATAAAATCTTTACAAAAATTTTTATCAGATACAGCCCAAGAATGATATCGCCCCGATAAAAAATTATTTTTTATTCCATTATATAAAAAAGTATCATAAACAATTTTTGTATTTAATTGTAACCCATGACTAACCTCGTCCATATTAAATAAATTACAACCAAAAGCATCAGCAATAAGTTGATGCCCAAGGCAAATACCAAGAATAGGAATATCTTTATAATATTTTAAAATTAAATCGGTTAAAATAGGGTAGTCGTTTACCGTGCCGGGACCCGGAGAAATAATTATTTTAGAATATTTTTTAAAAATATTATAATTATTATTTTGTAAATTATTAACACGAATAACATCAACGTTAACAAACTGTTCTACTATATGTAATAAATTAAAAGTAAACGAATCAAAATTATCTATTAATAATATTTTTTGTTTAATCGACATTAATTAACTAATTTTATTTTGTCAAAGATATTTTAAAATTAATAAAATAAAAATAACTAACAACAACGTAAAAATATAAACACAAATTAATAATGTAATTAATAATAAAACATAAAATTATAAACAAATGAAAAAAATTATTTACACAAAAAATGCACCCGAAGCAGTTGGTCCATACAGCCAAGCCGTAGAAACAAACGGAACCCTATACATATCGGGGCAAATCCCTATTAATCCGTTAAACGGTAAAATAGTCGAAGGCGGAATAAAAGAACAAACCGAACAAGTAATGAAAAATATCGAGGCAATACTAAAAAAAGCCGGATATACATTCGATAATGTTGTTAAATCGACTTGCTTGCTCGATGATATGGATAATTTTGCAGCAATGAACGAAGTGTATGCAAAATATTACAATACAAATCCTCCGGCAAGAGCAGCTTTTGGCGTTGTAAAATTACCATTAGGTGTTAAAATAGAAATAGAAACTATTGCTACAAAATAAAATTAAATAATATTTTTTTAATTAATAGGGGAGAGTTACAACATTTATTTTTTATTAAAACTATTTTAAAGGTCTTTTTAAAGACCTTTTTTATTTTTTGTATAAATACTAAGTAAATATAAAAATAATACAAAATATTTGATTTAATACCACCTATAAAATTACAAATGTATCTTAATTTACTTTTGTAAACCAAGATAATTCATTAATTTATTACATCGTAAATTACATTTGTAAAATACGCAAATTCACAAATTTAAACCATAAATTATTAGTTAAATATAAATCATTATATTAAATTGTTATAATATTTTAATAAAGTAAAATTTTAAGCAAAAACAAGACTAAAAAGCCATATCGCTGTTATCCAATAATAACAAAGTATTCATACAAAATATATTATATTATATATTTATTTGTTATTAGTTTTAATTAAACAAAATATCTAAGTAATTTGTAAACATAAAAATAATACTTATATTTAGCTAATACCAATACTTATAATTACATTACGGATAAATAAACGATTACAAATGTGAATTATTAACATTTTATAATTATCTACAAATGTAAACTATAAAATGATTACATTTGTAAAATCAAAAAAATAATATAAATATGAAACATAGAATAGAATATTTAATAGAAGAATTACAAATGACAAATGCAAAATTTGCCGAAGAAATAAATGTTCCAAAATCTATAATATCTCATATATTAACCGGAAGAAATAAACCAAGCTTAGAATTTATTACCAAAATATTAACAAAATTTAAAAATATTAATCCCGAATGGTTACTTTTTGGAAAAGGAAATATTTATAAAACACTATCACAAGAAGACTCTTCTAATAACAATAATAATAATACAGAAAATGCAACCTTATTCGACAATATTAACAAAAATTTACCCGATAATGATAAAAATAATATACCTTTAACAAACAATAGTAATAATAGACATTCCGATATAATAACAGAAAATAAAAATAAACATATTATTACAAAACAAATTAAAAAAATTATCGTTTATTATAGCGATAATACTTTTGAGGAATTTAATAAATAACATTTATGCAATTTAATGCATTAAAAATAAGGAACTTAATCCTATTAATTTTATATATAACGTTTATAAACTTAACAATAACAAGTTTTAAAACCGACCAATTAAAAAATTCGAGAGTAAAAACAGCATACAAAGAAAAAGGCGATATAGTTAAATTAAATCTAAAATCTAATAATATTGCAATAGATAAACTTAAAATTTATTTACGCGTTTTTAAATTAAATAAAATTATAGAATTATGGGCAAAAAACCGTAACGACAAAAAATACAAACTTATTAAAACATTTGATATTTGTGCCTTGTCGGGGAGTGTAGGACCTAAACGACAAATGGGCGACGGGCAAGTTCCCGAGGGATTTTATTATATAGACAGATTTAACCCATGGAGTAATTTTTATCTATCGTTAGGAATAAATTATCCTAACAAATCAGATAAAATTTTAGGAGTAAAAGGAAAATTAGGAGGAGATATTTTTATACATGGAAATTGCGTAACAATTGGTTGTATGCCAATTACCGATGATAAAATTAAAGAACTTTATATTTATTGCGTAGAGGCAAAAAACAACGGACAAACAAAAATTCCGGTTACTATAT
>JALSQC010000071.1 GCA_026985625.1 Bacteroidales bacterium
CTTTTTTACAAAATCGATGAAACTACTCGAAAAATATAATAATTTAAGTCCTAACGATAAACAAACAATGGAATTGTTGCGAAGTATTTATAAAATACTTAACTTTACCGATAAATTCGACGATATTAACAAAAAATTAAATAATAAATAAATATAAAAATTATAAACAGATGAAAAAAAATTTTTTTATAACAACAATAATGTTAAGCATATTATTAGCAATAACATCTTGTAAAAAAGATAATAATGACGATAATAATATTATTACAAATGCAACAATGACAGCAACAATAGATAACAATACATGGACATCGGTTACACGAGTAACAAAACATTACAAAAACACATCAAAATTTATAATTACAGGCACTTCGGTATCAGGCGAAGTTATTGTTATAACCATAAAAGGCGATCAAGTTGGACATTATACATCGTCAGCATCAATAGACTCGGCAAGTGCACAAGTAGGTTGTGTATGGCAACCAGACGCAAGCTCGCCAACAACCGACAATTATTTAAGCAAAAGCGGAACAGTTGATATAAGTAGCGTAGATACTGCAAGTCTAAAAATATCGGGAACATTTAAATTCGATTTAATAAAAACCGACAGTTTAGGATATCAAACAGCAAAAACAATTACAGATGGTAAATTCTCGGACTTATCGTATTCAGAATCAGATAATTAAAATTATATTAATTTTAACTGTATTTTTATTTTTAAAAAATAATACAACATTATCGGCACAAACAGATTCGTTAAAAAATAATACTGTTTATGTCGAATATTTAGGGCAACCTTTTAGCGAAAGTAGTAACAACATATTAACATCGGGATTATTAACACTTAAATACGACAGAATATTATTAAAACGCAAAAAATCGATACTTACAGCAAATATAGGTATAACATACTTTACAATATATGGCAGTTGCGAAAATAATAAACATACATTTATTGTAACACCCATAATGATAGATTATCTTTTTGGAAAAAACAGAAATTATTTTGGAGTAGGATTAGTATATTTTTCGTTTATAGATGAATACAAAAAATTAAGTGGATATTTTTCTTTAAACATTGAGGATAGATTGTATTTAGGCAAAAATAAAAATATATTTTTAACCTTTAATTTTAAATTTATTGACATAAATTTTGGTAACGAAGGTTGTTATAAACAAGGAGTTTTTCCTGTGCCGGGATTTGGTTTAGGATATTCTTTTAAATAAAAAAATGCACAATATAATAATCAACAATTTATACTAATAAATGCACTATTAAATGTGCAATATATTCCAAGCAATTAAATGTCTTATAATTTATATTATGTTAAATAGAGGTATTTTGTAATAATAATTAAAAAATTATACAAATATTTAATGTTCGCATTGTGGATATATTCCCTTTTTAGCATAATAGTATTGATGATACTCCTCGGCTTTCCAGAATTTAGCAAATTTTACTATTTCGGTTTTTACGTCAATATCAGATGCTATCATTCCTGCAATTTCTAATTCGGCAGATTTTTTTTGATTTTCGTTTGTATATAAAATAATCGACCTGTATTGTGTTCCTATGTCATATCCTTGTCGGTTTATTTGTGTAGGATTATGTATTTCGAAAAACTTTTTTAACAAATCGTTATACGATACAATTTTAGAATCGAATATAACTTTTACAACCTCGGCATGTTTTGTTTTATCGCTACAAACTTGTTCGTAAGTTGGATTATCTGTAATTCCTCCGCTATATCCTGCCTCGGTATATAAAACTCCGTTTATTTCGTCGAGATAATATTGTATTCCCCAAAAACATCCACCGCCAAAATATGCTATACTAAATTTGTTATTAATATCGTTAACTGATATAAAATTAAGCGATAACGAGTTTACACAATGTCGTATATTTTTTGCTGTGTAATTTTCGCCTTCGAAAACATGTCCAAGATGTCCCCCACATTTATTACATAAAATCTCGGTTCTTTTACCATCTCTATCGAGTTGGCGTTTTATTTTGCCCGGAATTTCGTCGTCGAAACTTGGCCACCCACAAGTTGAATTAAATTTACTGTCTGATAAATAAAGAGCCTCGTTACATTGTTTACATACATAAATTCCTTTTTCGTAAAAATCGTTGTATTTTCCGCTAAAAGGTGGTTCGGTAGCTTTAAATTTTATTATTTGTTCCTCTATATTATTTAGTTTGTTATATTTCATTTTTTTACTTATAAAGCTGATTTTCTATTTGTTGTTGTTTGTCCGACATTTCTAATGTTTGATAAACCATCATTAACATATTCATTACTCTACGGTTATTTTTGTCGTAAGTATGGCATTTTTCTAAATAAGGCATTGCTTGGGTAAAGAAATCGACATAAGTTTTACGGTCTTCGTAATTTTTTTTGTATGCTCTAACTCCGCTGTTATAAAGCAAAACTCCCAAATTATAATTAAGTTTAAAGTCCATGGTTTTGTCTGTTACATGCAAGTTTATAGCTTTTTTATATGTATCTATGGCTTTTTGTTTATACATATTTGCTGTAGATTGATATCCTCGTTTTACAAAAAGTTTTGATATCGAGTTATACGATTTTGCCAGTGTAAATAACAGTTTATAGTCTTTTGTATTTGCATTTACCGATTTTTCTAACAAATCTGATAATTCGTCAACGTTATTTGTTTTTTTATAGATATTTACCAAGTTTATTATTAAATCGCTATTGTCGGGGTATAATTGCACTCCCCTCTTAGCTATTAATGTTGCACGGTTAACATTGCCTTGTTTAATTAAAATATCGGATAAATATAAATATGCAAGCGGCATTCCTTTTAATTTTGCTGTTTCTATGTCGGAATCTAAGTCGATAAGTCTGTTATAATATTCTTTTGCTTTATCTAAATTTGATAATTTTTGTTCGATATATCCGCAATAAAGAAAAACCGAATTTGGTTTAACATTATTATATTCGATATATTGGTCTATAAATTTTTTATCGTCTCCAAGGACGTCCATAACTTTATAAAAGTCGGTAAAATAATTTAGAGCAAGTTTATAATCTGTAGCATTGCTCGATTTTAAAGCTCTATTATATTTTTTTATTCCTTTATTATAAAGAGTTGGCCCTAAATCTAAACAAACATTAACAATGTCTGAATAATATTTGTTATCGGTATCTAATTCTTTACATTTTGCAACTGCTTCCAGAGCTTCTTTGCCGGGAAATTTTACAAGATTGTTATAAACCTCGCTTTTTGCTATTTCGGTATATACGTATGCTTTTAAATACCACGACTGAGCATCGTTTTTTGTTTGTGGATTAGAGCACATCTTATCAACAGTAATTTTTGCATCGGTTAATCTGCCCTCTATTAGTTTTAAAGCATCTTTATTTTGTGATAATGCAAATAACGATATTGTAATAAATACAAGTAATAAAAAAGTTTTTTTTATTGTCATAATAATTTATTTTGTAATTATAACTAAGTTAAATCTTTTAAAAATACAAAGTTATTATTAATAATTAATTATTATTTTATATATTTGATAAATTTTATAAATTTTTAGAATTATGATGGTAAAGAAAGTTGCTGCTTATTTTTTAGTTGGAATAATATTATTTTTAACGGTTATAGCATTATTATCGATTTGGGATATAATAGATTTTGAAAATGTTATGCGTAAAATTCTAAGTTCGTTATTTGTTGTTTTTGTTGCTTCGGTTATAATATTATTTATTTTTGCGGTAGTAATTCGCGACGACAAATCAAAAGATTAAAAAAAAGTAAATCTATAAGCCGGATTCTGTTTCTACAAATGTAGAATTCTATCATTTATCTATGTATATTGTCACCAATATACTATAGCCATCTACCCCCCGATATCGAGCCAGCTACTCTTATACATCGGTGTACATGATGTTGCAACATGTGAGTTTGTACGGCTAATAATGTTACCATTATTACCGGTGAGCTTTTACCTCGCCTTTTCACCCTTACCTCGATAAAAATCAAGGCGGTTGTTTTCTGTTACAAATCTATACTCTTGCGAGTATCTTGCTGTTAACAAGCACATTGCTGTATGTTGTCCGGACTTTCCTCTTGCTTGGTAAACCAAACAAGCGATAGAACGATTTACTTTTTTGCAAAATTATTAAAATTTTTTATAAAAATATATTGTATCAAAATTAAAAATATTATTTTTGCAACGGGTAAGTCTTATACGACCAGCTCCTGTTGAATCCCCCAGGATCGGAAGATAGCAAGGGTAGACGGTTGTAGCGGTGCGATATAAGTAGCTTACCCTCTTTTTTTTTATTTGTTATTAATTCTGAGTTTAATCGCCTATAAAATTTTTACTAAAGTTTACAAAGTATATTTTTTTACTTGAACGTGTTACTGCTG